>CALGAS010000314.1 GCA_937959175.1 uncultured bacterium
ATCTCGGTCAACGAGGAAGTGGTCCGCGGCGTTCCCGGGCCGCGGGTGCTGCGATCGGGCGACATCATCAGCATCGATACCGGCTGTAGTGTGGGCGGCTGGTGCGGAGATTCCGCGTTCACGCATGGCGTGGGAGAGGTGTCGCCCGACGTCCAGCGGCTCTTGGACTGCACCCAGGGCGTGCTCAAACTGGCAATCGAGCTGATGGCCGTTCGCAATCGCTGGAGCGACGTCGCTGCCGAGATGGCCACCTACGTGCGGGACAAGGGGTTCACCGTGGTTGAGAACTTCGTCGGCCACGGGATCGGCCGCAGCATGCACGAGGATCCCCAGGTACCCAACTTCTGCACCCCGGCCTTCCGTCGCAATCACGATTTCGAGCTCGAGCCCGGACTGGTGATCGCGGTCGAGCCGATGGTGAACATGGGCTCGAAAAAGGTCCGCGGGCTGGCGGATCATTGGACCCAGTCGACGATCGACGGCCGCCCCAGCGCCCATTTCGAGCACACCGTCGCGATCACCGAGGGTGGGCCGGTGGTGCTGACAGCGCCCCCTTCGCAGGGGGAGTCGGTTGCCGCGGCCGGCTCGGCCGCCTGAGCCGGGCTGTGGCGGGCGACGCCTCTCCCCGGCTGTTCGCCCGGAGTTTTGGCCACCCCCTTGCGAACGCCCCACGAGCCAGCCTATGATTTGTGGCTCGGCAGAGTCGGTTCGGTTACGGTTTTGAGGAGCGGTCGCGAGAGACCGCGGACGTCGTCATGAAGGTTCGTGCCAGCGTTCGTCGCATGTGCGACAAGTGCAAGATCGTCAAGCGCCGCGGCGTCGTGTTTGTCGTCTGCGAAGACCCCCGCCACAAGCAGCGGCAGGGCTGAGGCAGGCGGGATCGGTTGGCGGCGGGCCGCGGTTTTTAGCCGGCGTCTCGAGCGGCCGAAAACCCGGGACGTCCGGGACGATGAGAGAGACAGTTCGTACCAGTTTGGATCAATGCCATGCCTCGATTGATGGGCGTCGATATTCCTTCGGAAAAGAAGGCCATCTATTCGCTGCAGTATCTCTATGGCGTCGGGCCGCGGGTCGCCCGCGAGCTGTGTCACAAGGCGGGCATTGACCCGCTTGTGCCTGCCCGTGATCTGCATGAAGACGAGTTGGCCCGCCTGGCAGCTCTGCTCGACAAGGACTACGTGGTCGAGGGTCAGTTGCGGCGGCAGGTTGCTCAGAACGTCTCCCGCTTGAAGGACATCGCCACGTTCCGCGGACTCCGGCATCGCCGCGGGCTTCCGGTCCGCGGCCAACGCACCCGGACCAACGCCCGGACCCGCAAGGGCCCGAAGAAAACGGTCGCCGGCAAGAAGGGCGTCAAGGATCTGAAGTAATCGAGCGGCTGGCCGCCGGAAGAGCGGCGGGCGGAGCCAGCGAGCAGACACCACATCACGAGAGGCCGGCGGGCGGAAGCCGGCGGGCAGGTCAGGCCAGGAACCATCAGCACCATGTCGAAGGCAGCGAAATCAAAGAAGCGGAGCGTGACGACGGGCATCGCCTACATCGTCGCCAGCTTCAACAACACCACCGTCACGATCACCGACTCCCGCGGCGACACGCTTTGTTGGGCCAGCGGTGGCACCTGCGGCTTCAAGGGCAGCCGGAAGGGTACTCCCTTTGCGGGGCAGATGGCGGCCCAGCAGGCCGCCGAAAAGGCTGCCAAATTCGGCGTCAAGGATCTCGAGGTGCGGGTCAAGGGCCCCGGCAGCGGTCGGGAGAGTGCCATCACGGCGCTGCAGGCGGCCGGAATGAACGTCCGCAGCATTGAAGACATCACGCCGCTGCCGCATAACGGCTGCCGGCCTCCGAAGAAGCGGCGGGTCTGACTCCTCGCCTCGCAGCCACACGTTTCCTTTTTACGAAGCAGAGTTTTTCGCGTCATGGGACGAATCACTGGTCCAGTTTGTCGGCTCTGTCGTCGTGACGGGCTGAAGCTCTTTCTTAAGGGCAACCGGTGCGACACGCCGAAGTGTGCCTTCGAGCGACGGAGCACCCCTCCGGGCATCGTGCAGAAGCGCCGGCCGAAGACGACCGACTACGGGCTGCGGCTGCGCGAGAAACAGAAAGTCAAGCACTATTACGGAGTGCTGGAGCGGCAGTTCCGCACCTACTTCGACCGGGCCGCCCGGGGCCGGGGCAATACCGGCGAGGCCCTGATGACGCTCTTGGAGCGGCGGCTCGACAACGTCGTGCACCGGCTCGGCTTTGCCGCCTCGCGGGCAGCCGCCCGTCAGATGGTCATGCACGGGCACATCACGGTCAATGGGCATCGGGTCGACATTCCGAGTTATCTGGTCAAGGCGGGCGACCTGGTGCGGGTCAAGAATCGGGCCAAGAGCCTGCAGTTGGTGCATGCCGCACTCGCCGAGTTCCGGCGGGAGGTCCCCGACTTTCTGTCGCGGGTCGACGACGGCATTCCGGAGGCCCGGGTCGACCGGCTTCCGGCAGCCGACGACGTATCGATCCCGGTGCAGGCCAATCTGATCATCGAGTTGTGTTCCAAGTGAGACTGGGGAGGAGCGACGAATGCATATCCGTTGGCGAGGTCTGGAGTTGCCGGGCAGTGTCACGCCCGATCGCGACACACTGACCGACACGTACGGCAAGTTCACGGCAGAGCCGTTCGAGCGGGGTTTTGGCACCACGATCGGCAACAGCCTGCGGCGAGTTCTGTTGTCGAGCCTCGAAGGGAGCGCGATCACCCAGATCAAACTGGCCGGCGCCCTCCACGAGTTCACCACGATCAAGGGCGTTCAGGAAGACGTCACCGACATCGTGCTCGCCGTGAAGAGCCTCGTGGTCAAGAACCACAGCGATTCGACGCGGGTGATTCGGGTCGAGAAGACCGGCCCCGGGTCGGTGACCGGCGCCGACATCCAGACCGACGAGGCGGTCGAGGTGGTCAACAAGGATCTTGTCCTGGCCACGCTCACCGATGATGTGCCCTTCGAGTTGGAGATGGTCGTCGAGAATGGCCGGGGCTATGTGCCCGCCAGCGAGCAAAGCCAGACATCGCAGGAGATCGGGATCGTCCCGCTTGACGCCGTTTTCAGTCCGGTGACCCGTGTCAAGTACGAGGTCGAGGAGACCCGAGTCGGTCAGAAGACCAACTACGACAAGCTCACGATGGAGGTCTGGACCGACGGCACGGTGACCCCCGAAATGGCGATCGTCGAGGCGGCCAAGATTCTTCGCAAGCATCTCAATCCCTTCGTCGGCTACACGACGCCCGGGCCCGAGGTGGCGGCGCCGGCCGTCGAGGAGTTGTTTGCCGCGGTGGAGGCTCCGCTGGAGAGCCGGCTGGGGATGCTCGTCTCCGACCTGCGGCTTTCCCTGCGGGCCAGCAACTGCCTGCTCGAGGAAGGGATCAGCAACGTTCGCGATCTCGTCGGTCGGACCCGTGAGGAGGTCCTCGCCATGCGAAACGCCGGCGAGACCACGGCGGATGAAATCGAAGAGAAACTGAAGGAGCTTGGTCTCGCCCTGGGCATGGAACTGCCGGCGACCGCCGAGACCTGATTCATGGGGCCGCCGGCCCCCCGAGGAGAGAGCAACGTTATGCGTCATCGTCGCAAGGGCCGGACTCTCGGCCGCAGTCCATCGCACCAGCGGGCCTTGCTCCGCAATCTCGCCTCGGCGTTGATGCTGACGGAGCGGGACGTCGAGCCGGGTGAGCCGGGAGCCGCCAAAGTGAAGGGGCGGATCGTCACCACGCTCCCGAAGGCGAAGGAGGTCCGTCCCCTGGTCGAGCGGTGCATCACGATTGCCCGGCGGGGCCTGGCCGCGGCGTCGCGGGCTGAGGAGTTCGGCTCAGCGGCCGAGAGGGGCACCGAGGCTTGGCGGGAGTGGCGGACGAGCCCCCGCTGGCGGGACTGGGCTCAGGCGATGGCCCCCGCCGTCAAGGCCCGACGGCGGGTCATCCAGCTCCTGGGCGACAAAGAGGCCGCTCGGGTGGTCTTCGAGGTGATCGCACCTCGCTACACGGACCGCCCAGGCGGCTACACCCGCGTGATGCGGCTCGCCCGGCCCCGGCTCGGCGACGCTGGTGAGCGGGCGATTCTCGAGTTTGTGGGGGGAGAGGGGGCCACGGCCGCACCCTCCCCGCAACTTGAAACGACTGCCGGCTGACGGTTTTCTTCCCGGGCGAGCCCGGGAATAGGCTCCTGCCTCCGCAGCGAATAGAATCCGAGAAGAGACGTGGCGGGCCAGGCCGCTGCGGCCTCAGCCAGGTGACTGTTCAGGAGGCTGCCATGGGTTGTCCGCGTCGTTGGATCGGTCTGGTTGCGGTGCTGGCAGTGGCCGGTGGTGGCCTCCGGTCGGAGGCGGCCCCCGCCGGGGATGGCGAACACTACGGCATCCCCCAGGTCAAGTTCATCAACGAACAGATCGCCGTGGGCTGGGCCGATGCCGGGCTCCAGCCGTCGGCCGAAGCGACCGACGGCGAGTGGTGCCGAAGGGCCTATCTCGACCTGATCGGTCGAATCCCGACGCTCGACGAACTGCAGCGGTTTCTGGCCGACTCGTCGCCCACCAAGAAGGCGGCGCTCGTCGATCGGCTGCTGGGAGATGAATACGTCGAGGAGTACGCCCGCAACATGACCGACGTCTGGACGACGATCTTGATCGGCCGCACGGTCGAGAATGAGCGGGTCAGCCGGGAGGGCATGCGGCACTATCTCCGGAGGGCCTTTGCGAAGAATGCCGCCTACGACCGGTTCATGGAGGAGTTGGTCACCGCGACCGGGGTGAACACCAACCGGCCGGGCCTGGAGGGCTTCAACGGGGCGACCAACTTCCTGAGCGGGAAGATGGAGGAGATGGGGGTCGAGAACGGCGTTCAGGCGACCGCCAAGACGGCTCAGGTCTTCCTTGGGCTGCAGGTGCAGTGCACGCAGTGCCACAACCATCCGTTCAACAAGGGCAAGCAGAACCAGTTCTGGGAGCTCAACGCCTTCTTTCGGCAGACCGCTGCCCTCCGTCGTCGGGACGGCACCCAGGATGTCCGCTGGGTGGAGCTTGTCGACCAAGACTTTGCCGGCGAGGGAGGGAATCCCGAAGAGGCCGAGCTCTACTACGAGCTCCGCAACGGCCTGATGAAGGTGGCCTATCCGGTCTTCATCGACGGCACCGAGATCTCCAAGAGCGGCTACCTTCCAGGAACGATGGAGAATGGGGTGGCCTACGGGGTCAATCGCCGGCGGGAGCTGGCCGGGCTGATCAAGGCGAGTCCGTTCTTTCCGAAGGCGATGACCAACCGGGTGTGGGGTCATTTCCTCGGCTACGGGTTCACCAAGCCGGTCGATGACCTCGGCGACCACAATCCGCCGTCGCATCCGGAACTTCTTGATGGCCTCGCCGAGCAGTTCCGGGAAAACAGCTTCGACATCAAGGAGCTGATCCGCTGGATCGTGCTGTCCCGTCCCTATGCCCTCTCCAGCCGAACGACGCCCCAAAATAAGGCCGACGATCCCTCGCTGGGCGAGCGGCCGAAGTTCACCCACTTCTATCTGCGGCAGATGCAGGCGGAGCAGCTCTACGAGTCGCTGCTGACAGCGACGCAGGCCGACAAGACCCAGAGTGGCAAGGAAGCCGCCGAGGCCAAGGACAAATGGATGTCGCAGTTTGTGTTCGCCTTCGGCACCGACGAGGGAGACGAGGCGACGACCTTCAACGGCTCGATCCCGCAGGTCCTGATGATGTTCAACGGCGATCTGATCAAGAAGGCGACGAGCCTCGGCAAGGGAGGCTTTCTCGACGAGGTCGCCCGCAGTTCGCTCTCACCGGCCAAAAAGATCGACACGCTCTACATGTCGGCCCTGGCGAGGCCCGCATCGACAAAGGAGCGGCAGATCGCCTCGGCCCTCCTGGTGGCCCGCCGTGGCGATCTGGGCGGCGCCCTCCAGGACGTCTGGTGGGCAGTGTTGAACTCCAACGAGTTCATCATGAACCACTGATTCCCGAACGCGGGACCGGCGTCGCGATCGCGTCCCGGAGCGGGTTCTTGGGGAACGGTTTGCGGGTTGCCGAGGACCGGGACGGCCCAACGGACCGCCGTCTGGTGATTGAAGTGCTCGGGATTGCTTGGTGGTGATCGCGGATTGGGCCGGTTGGTGGTGAGCGGTTTGCGGGCTTCCGGAGGCCGGGATCGCCCAATGGCCCGCCGTCCCCCCGGCTCGCGCCGGGGGGCTTTTATGAGGAGGGGTTGGTCGGGGGCACGCGCAGAAGCCGGGGAATCTTTGCGACTCACGAGTGATGCCCAGTTGGCCGAGCAGGCACCCTGTAGCAAAATCCCCCGGCGCCGAGCATGTTCCCGCCAGCCCCGGTGAACGTCAAGAGACGGGTTGGTCTGGGGGGCCAGGCTGGGGAGCTTCAAAGTGGCGAGATGGCCGGGAATAAGGGATACTTCGGATTGCGAACTAGGTCCGGCTGAGGGTGGCAAGGCCCGGCCCCTCGCATGATCCCGCTCCGCAGGAGTTTCTCCCGATGATCCCAGCTGCCCTGACCGGTCGATCCCCCGCCATTCCCGCCGGGATGAACCGCCGCCACTTCATCAGCCACCTGGCAGGGGCCGCGGCCCTGGCCGCTCCCGCCACCGCCTTTACCAACACGCTGCTGGCCCAGGCCACCGACATGCGGAGACGGCACAAGGCGGCAATTCTGCTCTGGATGGGCGGCGGCCCGAGCAGCATCGACATCTGGGATCTCAAGCCGGGCGCCCCGACCGGCGGGCCCTTCAAGCAGATCGGCACCTCGGCCGACGGTGTCGCGATCAGCGAGCACATGCCGCAGATGGCCAAGCAGATGCACCACATGGCGGTCGTCCGGTCGATGAGCACCCGCGAGGCCGACCACATGCGGGGCCGCTACTACATGCATACCGGCTACGTGCCAAATCCCAATGTGGAGCACCCGAGCTACGGCTCGGTCATCGCCCACGAACTGATCGACCAGGTGCCCCACCTGGAGATTCCTCCCTTCGTGTCGGTGGGCAGCGGGAGCGTCGGCCCCGGGTTTCTGGGAATGACCTGGGCGCCGTTCGTCGTCGACTCCAACGGCAACGTCCGCAATCTCGACATGGGCATCGACCCGGCTCGGCTCTCGCAGCGGCTCGAAATGCTGGCGACCGTCGAGAAGAAGTTCATCGGAGAGCGGCGGGGCGGTTCTCCCGAAGATCACATGAAGGTGCTCGACAAGACGGTCAAGCTGATGACGAGCGAGCAGATGAAGGCCTTCAAGGTGATGCAGGAGCCTGCCGAGATCCGCGAGCGGTATGGCAACACGGGCTTCGGCCGCGGCTGCCTGATGGCCCGCCGCCTCGTTGAGATGGGTGTGCCGTTCGTCGAGGTCGACCTCGGCGGGTGGGACAACCATGCGGGAATCTTCACGACCCTCGCCGACCGGAAACTGCCGGAACTCGACCAGGCGATGAGCGCTCTGGTGAGCGATCTGGCCGACCGCGGGATGCTCGACGACACGGTGGTGATCTGGATGGGCGAGTTCGGGCGGACGCCCAACATCAACGGCGGGGGAGGCCGCGATCACTGGGCCCGCAGTTGGAGCACCGTCGTCGGTGGCGGCGGGTTCAAGCGGGGCATCGCCGTCGGCGAGACCAGTTCCGACGGCAAGGAAGTGATCTCCGAGCCGTACACCTCGCAGGACCTCATGGCCAGCGTGCTCAAGGCGCTGGGCATTTCCCTGGAGACGACCTTCACGGCCAAGAACGGCCGGCCGATGAAGATCGCCAACTCCGGCAAGGTGATCAAGGAACTCTTCGCCTGAGCCGGTCTCCCGAGGCGTCTGGCAGCGGTGCCACAGCGGGGGTGACCAGGCTGACAGGCACGGTCCGTCCGCTGGCCGTGCTCGTCGTGCCGGTCCTGATCGAGCAGTTTCTCGCTCTGGCGGTCGGGTTTGTCGACAAGTGGCTGGCGGGCAATCTGTTCGCCGAGGCAGAGCCCCTCGCTGCGATCGGCCTGGTGGCCTACTGCCTCGCCTTTCTGCCGGTGATCTTCGTCCTGCCGGTCTCGGCGGCGACCGCCCTGGTGGCCCGGGCCGTGGGGGCCGGAGATCCCCGAGCCGCACGGCGGGCGGCGGGCCAGTGTCTCCTGGTCACCGGGCTGCTCGCCATCGTCTCGATGCTCCTGGCGATGCTGGGCGGCGAACGGTTCATCGGCTGGCTCGGGCTACCGGCAGGCAGCAGCCTCCTGGCGGTTCGCTATCTGGCGATCGTGCTTCCGGCGCTGCCATTGATGGCCACGGTTCTGGTGGGCGTGGCGATTCTGCGGGGCGCCGGCGACATGGTGGCCGGGCTGGCAGCCATGTCGGTCGTCAATCTCGTCAATGCCGCCGTCAGTTTCGGGCTGGCCAACGGCTGGGCGGGGATGCCCCGGCTGGGCTGGGACGGGCTCGCCTGGGGGACGGTGGCTGGCTACGCCTGCGGGACCGCCTGTGTGGCCGGGCTGCTGGCCCGGCGGTCACGGGGCCTGCGAACCGGCCCGGCCGACTGGAGACCGCAACGGACCGAGCTCCGCCGGGTCACGCGGGTGGGCGGCCCGGCCGCGGTCGACGCCCTCGGCAACGCCGTCTGCCATTTGACCTTTCTGCGAATCATCAACCGCCTCGGCGATGTCGACGCAGCGGCCCACGCGGTTGCCATCACCATCGAGTCCCTGGCCTTCCTTCCGGGCAGCGCCTTTCAGGTGGCGGCCGCCACCCTGGCCGGGCAGTTTCTCGGCGGCCGGGAGGAGCAGCGGGCGCGGCGAAGCGTCTGGCTGGCGGCCATCCTGGCGGTCGTCCTGATGACCACGATCGGCGGGCTGTTTTTCCTCATCGCCGAGCCCCTCACCGCCTGGTTTACCGGCGGGGCGGGGAGGCAGCCCGCCGTGGCGAACCTTGCCGCCCGACTGGTGCGGATCGTGGCCCTCGTCCAGCCACCCCTGGCTCTCTTGATGGTGCTCTCGGGCGGCCTGCGGGGAGCCGGGGCCACGCGACCCCCGATGCTCGTCAACTTTGCAGGCCTCCTCGTGATCCGGCTCCCGCTGGCGGTGCTCCTCTCCCGCTCCGAGATCGTCTTGCCGGCGGGGCTAGGCATCCTCACCGGATGGGGGCTGGGGGCCGCCGGGGCGTGGCTGGCGATGGCCATCGACCTGACCGCGCGGGGCCTGGCGATGCTGCTCCTCTTCCGGAGCCGATCCTGGACCCACACCGAAATCTGACACATGACACAGCCCGGACGGTCCGGCAGTCCGGGAGCGTTTGGCATGGCCGACCAGATCGCGCACCATACACTTCCTGGACGAGGCAGACGATCCGGGTTTCCCCCGAGGGGCTCTCGATGGCAGCGGCCGATCTTGATATCGAACGATGGAGCACCGCCGACGCGGCCGATCTCTACGAGGTCACCCGCTGGGGGAACGGGTATTTCTCGGTGGGCGGCAATGGCCACCTGCTCGTGCATCCTTCCAAAGATCCCACCCGGAGCATCGATCTCGAGCAGTTGATCGACCGGCTCCAGGTTCGGGGCGTCGACCTCCCGATCCTCCTCCGCTTTGGCGAGATCCTCCAGCACCGGCTCCGCGAGATCAACGACGCCTTTGCAGCGGCAATGAAGGAAAGCGAGTATCGCGGCGAGTACTGCTGCGTCTACCCGATCAAGGTCAACCAGCAGCGGCAGGTGGTCGAGGAGGTGCTGCGGTTTGGCAGACCCTACCGATTCGGCCTCGAGGCTGGCAGCAAGCCCGAGCTCCTGGCGGTGATCGCCCTGACGGACAATGAGACGCCGATCATCTGCAACGGCTTCAAGGATGCCGAGTTCATCGAGACGGTGATGCTGGCCCAGAAGATGGGGCGGCGGATCATCCCGGTCGTGGAACGGTTTTCCGAACTCGGCCTTATCCTCGACTATGCCGAGAAGGTCGGCGTTCGGCCCCGGCTCGGGATGCGGATCAAACTCACCGCTCGAGGCAGTGGCCGCTGGCAGGCCTCGGGAGGATTCCGGAGCAAGTTCGGGCTGACCGCAGGAGAGCTCGCCAAGGGGCTCGATCTCCTGGCCGACCGCGGGATGGCCGACTGCTTCCAGCTGCTCCATTTCCATCAGGGCAGCCAGATCACCAACATCCGCCACATCAAGACGGCCCTCAACGAGGCCTCGCGGATCTACACCGAGCTGGCCAAGCGGGGGGCGGGGCTGCGGTACCTCGATGTCGGCGGCGGGCTGGGCATCGATTACGACGGCTCCCGACCAACTTTGAATCGAGTGGTCAATAACGGCCGCCGGGG
>CALGAS010000315.1 GCA_937959175.1 uncultured bacterium
CTCCATATACGGCAGCAGAGGGATGGGCCATGAAACCACGCCATTATTGTCTGGCTCCGGATGCCGATTCCGCCAGCCCGGAATGAACCCCGTCTGCTCGTCGGCGCGGGTGGCTGCCAGGGCCAGTTGAAACAGGTTGTTGGTGCAGGCGGTCCGGCGGCCGGCTTCCCGGGCGTTCTGCACGGCGGGCAGCAGCAGCGCCATCAGCATCCCGATGATCGTCATCACCACGAGGAGTTCCACGAGGGTGAAGCCTCGCGGGCTGAGCGGGCGGGCAGTAGTGGCAGACATCAGTTCAACTCCCTGGCAAATGGCGACGGCGAAATGTTGACGGAGTGTACGCCTTCTCAAAACCCGTGACGAACCGTGATCTGGCGGACCTGTTTGGCGGTGGGATCGTAGCAACGAATGCGAACCTCGACTCCGTCGAGTCGCACGGGGTACGGAGGTGACGTCTCATAGTTGTCTGGGTTGTCGATCCCGTCCGCGCCCTGGTCGGGCCCCTGTTGGCCGTCCTCGTCGAGCCCATTCGACTCGTAATGGGTGCTCCACGTGTCGTAGGTCGGCAGCGTAAGCCGAGACTTCTGGCTGACCGGGCCACCGAGCTTCCCGCCCTGGCCACCGCCGAGATCGACAAAGGCCCCGTAGCCGGCGTTGCCGCCGCCGTATCCAGGGTCTCCCGGGAGGAGAGTCATCGCGGCAGTTGTCTGGGCGCGTGCCTCAGGGTCGAAGACCCGCACGTCGAAGGCAATCACGTTGGTCAGAATCACGTCTTCCCAGACCCGTGGCGTGTTGTCGAAGGTGGCATTGGAGGGCGGGCGGCCCTGGCCATCGACGCGGAAGGAAAACGGGAAGTTCGGCTGCCGGTTGAAGCGATTCTCCCGCTTCGTCAAGTCACCAAGTGAGTTGGGTACGAGCCGATTCCCCTCTTGCCGAAGCGACAAATCGTAGTCGATGTTCGGCAGCGTGCCGTTGATCATGTTGCCGATGAAAGCGGGCGTGCCAACGTAGGCCGTCACGAGGAACTGCCGGCGGTGGAGGTTGTAGAGTTTTGTACCGGCCACAGGCTGTTCGGCAGCCTCTCGGCAGAACCAGGCAATCTCGGCATAGGGCGACTCGATGGCGTCGTTGCCGTGCCGTCCGACAAAAGAGCCGTCGAGCGAACGGGTTGTGAAGAGGAGGGTATCGTCGGTGTCCGCCTCAAGGTTGGCCGATCCGTTCTGCGCCATGCTGTCGCGGCGGGGCCCCTCGATCAGCTCGAAATAGCCGGAGTCGGCATCGGGCGAGAGCCAGGGCACCACCTCGCAGGTGACCCCGGAGAGATCCTTGCGGAGTTGCCAGGCTGCCGACCGCATTCGGGCCGAAAGATCGACCGTCGACTGGCTCTGCGACATGGCCCGACTGAACACACCGAACAGGTTCGCGATGGCCGCCATCACGATCAGGGCGATGCTGCTGGCGACGAGCAGCTCGGTGAGGCTGAAGCCGCAACGGCCGGAGAGGTGATGGCCTGTGATCGGTCGAGCGGAAACTGGGGCGGGTGTCATCGGCATCACTCCATGTGCCGTAGCACGGCGATCGTGTCACGGGCATTCAGGTCTTCACCCGGCCGGAGATATCCCACCGGAACCGAACGGTCGACGATCGCAAACAGCCGGGCCAGCAACGGCTCGTCGTCAGGCGCAAGCGAGTTGGTCACTTCAAGGGTGACCCAAACGGCGAACACGTTGGAGCGGGGTGTGCCGCTGGCGGCAAGCCGCTCGGCCCGCCCTTGATTTTGGAGAAAGGTTTCCAGGTCAGCGAAGTCCGGTCGAACTGCCAGTAGCATGTCGGAATCCCGCCTTGCCGGTTGGTCCTCGAATGGATTATCGAGATCGTCATCGAGGACCGCCTCCCAGACCTGCTCGCCGCAGGTGTTGACATTGACGCGACCCGGTTCTCGCCAATGGCAGAGATTGTTGCCGACCATCACGGACGTCACAAACGGCGACGACATGGTGACCGCGTCAAGGATTTCGGGATGCTCCACCGCCAACGAAC
>CALGAS010000316.1 GCA_937959175.1 uncultured bacterium
CACGATCCCGGTGTAGTAGTCGAGCCCGCGGGCGATTCCCGGGTCGATCACCAGCCGACCGGCCGGCACGCCGGCCGCTTGGGCCCCAGCCACGATTCCCTCGAGGGCCGCCACCCCCGCCCCGCCCGGCCCTTCTCCCGCCAGGTCGGCCAGCCGGGCGAGCACCTCCGCGTTCGGGCCGGTCAGTTGGGCCATCTCGAGGAGTGTTGCCACGGCCGCCTCGGCCACCCCCTGCTCCGCCAGTTCGGCGGCCACCTTTTCAGGCCCTGCCTTGGCGAGCTTGTCGAGGCTCCGCAAGACATCCGTCGCCTGCCCGGTGAGTCCCAACCGCTCGAGGATTCCCGCCAGCACCCGCCGATCGTTGACCCGGATCGTGAACCGCTCCAGGCCGATGGCGGCCAGGAGGTCGTGGACAACCAGCACCATCTCGAGATCGGCCACGGGGCTGGTCGTGCCGATCGTGTCGAAGTCGCACTGCATGAACTCGCGGTAGCGGCCCCGCTGGGTGTTCTCGCCCCGCCAGACCGTCGCCATGTGATACCGCTTGAACGGCAGGCCTAACTCGTGGGCATGCTGGGCGGCGAAGCGGGCGAAGGGCACGGTCAGGTCGAACCGCATCCCGACCTCCCGGCCGCCGTGATCGACGAACCGGTAGAGCTGCTTGTCGGTCTCGTCGCTGCCCTTGCCGGTGAGGACCTCGAGGTATTCCAGCGCCGGCGTGTCGATCGGCGCGAAGCCGTAGGAGCGATAGATCCGGCGGGCCACCTCGAGCAGCCGCTCCCGAGCCAGGGCCTGCGCCGGCAGATGGTCGCGAAACCCCTTGAGCGTGCGTGGCTGGATCATCAGAGGACTTGCAGGAGCGGCGGCCTGGGACCACGAATCGATTGGTCGCGGTTCTTCTTGCGGCGGCCGTCGCCGAGGTTCTCGCCGCCGACTCCCAACACGGCATCCATGTATTCCACCACCTGCTCGGGCGTTTCGAAATACTGGTCGTAGACCCACTCGTCCTCATACTCGCAATCGTCGGTGGTGTACTCCCGGCAGATCGGCGGACGGGTCTCGTAGATCCCGCAGCGATGGTCGTCCTGGAGATGCTTGCATACGGTGTGCACGCAGACGTACCACTCCCCCTCTTCGGTGAAGACGGTCGCCTGGTCGTGGAGGAGGAACCAGCGGATGTACTCGAACTCCTCGCGGGTGGTCGGGGTTTCCAGGGGGAGGGCGAAGTACCGGCAGCACTTGGCCGTGCAGAACTCGCAGAGCACCTTGTCCTCGGGCACGTCCTCCCGCTTCGGCTTGGACGGGAGCACCGGCAGCGGGATGTCGGCAAGCGGCATTGAAGACTCCTTCCGGGGCGGGCAACGAGGCCGACACTATAGCGAACCGGGACGGGGTATACTGCCGATCCCGAGGAAAGGAGTCTGCAGGATGCCGAAGCGGTGGCATGTACGCCCTCACGACGCGGCGGCCGTGGCCGCCCTCGAGCGAGCGGCCGGGGTGCCGAGCCTCGTCGCCGCGCTCTTGGTGGGCCGGGGGGTCACCGATCCGGCCGCCGTGAAGGCCTTTCTGAGCGGTACGCTCACCGATCTGCGTGATCCTGAAACCCTGCCGGGCGTGCCCGCGGCGGCCGATCGGATTCTGGCGGCGGTCCGGGCCGGCCGGCAGGTCGTGATCTATGGCGACTACGATGCCGACGGGATGACAGCCACGGCGATCCTCGTCGGCTGTCTGGAAGCCCTCGACGCCGCCCCGCGGTGGTACGTGCCCAACCGCTTCGAGGAGGGCTACGGGCTCAACGCCGAGGCCCTCGAAAAACTTGCCGCCGAGGGGGCGAGCCTCGTCGTTACGGTCGACTGCGGGATCGCCAGCGTCGCCGAGGCGGCCCGGGCGAAGGAACTCGGGCTCGAACTGATCATCACCGACCACCATGCCTTCGGCGACACGCTCCCCCAGGCCGACGCCCTCGTCCATCCCCGGCTGCCCGGCAGCGAGTATCCCTTCGGCGACCTCTGCGGGGCCGGCGTCGCCTTCAAGCTCGCCTGGGCGATTGCCACGCGGGCCGCCGGGGCGAAGCAGGTCACACCCCGGCTCCGCGAGATGCTCCTGCGGAGCGTGGGCCTAGCCACGCTGGGCACGGTCGCCGACGTCGTGCCGTTGCTCGATGAAAACCGGATCATCGTCCGGCGGGGCCTCGAGTGCCTCCGGCAGCGGGGCGGCCCGGGGCTCGACAAGCTCCTCGAACTGGCCAGCCTCGATGAGAAGCGAGCCCTCGACAGCGAAGACGTCGCCTTCCGGCTCGCCCCCCGGCTCAACGCGGCCGGCCGGTTCGGCGAGGCCGCCAAGGGCATCGAACTCTTGACGACCACCGATGTCACGAGAGCTGAAAATCTGGCGACCTACGTCCACGAGCTCAACGTCCGCCGGGGCACCGAGGAGCGGAGCATCCTCCTGGCGGCCACCAAGCAGGCCCTGGAACAGTTCGATCCCGAGGCCGACGCGGCGCTCGTCCTGGCCGACCGCGGCTGGAACGCGGGGATCGTGGGGATCGTGGCGGGCCGGCTAGCCGAGCGGTTTCACCGGCCGGTGGTCGTGATCGCCCAGGGAGCCCACGAGGGGCTCGTCGCCTCGGGGAGCGTGCGGAGCGTGCCCGGCTTCGACGTCCACGCGGCACTGATGCCCTGCCGCGAGCTGCTGGTCTCGTGCGGTGGCCATGCTGCCGCCGCCGGGCTGCGGGTGGACGAGCACCGGATCGACGCGTTTCGCGAGGCCTTCGTGGCGGAGGTCGCCGCCCGGATGCCGGCGTCGCTCCGCCGGGCCCAGCTCTCGCTCGACGGCGAGACGACGCTGGCGGGCCTCTCGCTCCATGCCGTCGAGCAGATCGAGCAGCTCGCCCCCTTCGGCCAAGGCAACCGCCGGCCGATGCTCTGCGCCTCCGAGGTCGTGCTCGCCGAGTCGCCGCGCACGATCGGCGGCGGCGGCCGCCACCTCTCGATGCGGCTGGTGCAGCACGGCGCGGAGATCCGCGGCGTGGCCTTCGGCGGCGCCGACTGGCTGCCGCATCTGCCCGCCCCGGGCGAGCCCTTCCACGTCGCCTTCAAGCCGAAGATCAACGAGTTCCGCGGCCGGCGGACCGCCGAGATGGAGGTGATCGACTGGCGGCCGGCGGGCATCGAGATCGCCACCGACCTGCCGCAGCCCGCCGCTGCGGCCACCTGACCCGGAGCATGCGATGAACTGCCTCCTCGCGTCTGATGTGCCCCGGCCCGGCCTTGGCCGCGGCCTTGCCCTGCTGGCAGTCCTGGCCATTGCCTGGCCTTGGCCAGCCCGAGCCGACGATTGGCCGCAATGGATGGGTCCCCGACGGGATGGCATCTGGCGGGAGACGGGCCTCGTCGAGTCGCTTCCGGCCGCCGGCCTGCCTGTGAAGTGGCGGGTGCCCGTGAACGGGGGCTACTCCGGGCCGGCCGTCGTCGGCGGCCGCGTCTATCTGATGGACTACGAGCGGCCCGAGGGTGATCTTGCCAACAGCCCCAATGACCGCAGCGAGGTCGCCGGCCGGGAGCGGGTTCTCTGCTTCGATGCCGGCACCGGCGAGCTCGTCTGGAAGCATGAATACGACTGTCCTTACGCGATCTCCTACGCATCCGGCCCGCGGTGCACGCCCACCGTGGCCGACGGCAAGGTCTACGCGCTCGGTGCCGAGGGCAATCTGACCTGCCTCGACGCCGAAACGGGCAAGGCTGTCCGAACTTGGACATTCAACTCGTTGACAAAATAGGCATCGCGTTCAGGAGCCGACGAGCTTTACTCGGCGACCGCGAACTGCCAGCGATCTTCTGCTTCCAATACCGCCAGCGACGCGATGTAAACCAAGAGCACTGTCGCAATGGACGCGAACGCGAGGATTCGGTTTCGCACCAACCGCGGCGTGTTTCGACGAAACACACGCACCAGAAACAACAGCCTCACCAGTCGAAGCGGGCGCAGAGGGGGCAGAACCAAGACGAGGAAGTCGACGATGTTACGGGCAAACCAGCGGAATTTTTGTTTGGCAAGAATCAGCCGGACGACATAGTCGACACCAAAGAACAC
>CALGAS010000317.1 GCA_937959175.1 uncultured bacterium
AGCCGGGGGGACGGCGGGCCGTTGGGCCATCCCGGCCTCCGCAAGCCCGAGTGGCCGTTCACCAGCAAAAAGCCCTACCCGCTGTCACTACCAAACAGCCCCTGGTGGCTTTTCACGCTCCCCGGGGGGACGGCGGGCCGTTGGGCGATCCCGGCTTCCGCAAGCCACTCAGCTCACGCCGGCAAGCTCGCAGAGCCGGGCGGTTGTCACCGACTGGGGGCAACTCCAAACCAGAAAGAACAGCGACTCCCTCACCAGCCGTTCGGTCGGATGGCCCTTCACGAAGCCCGCCCCCTTTGAGGCCGTTAGGGCTGCCTGGGCGGCCCTGAGCACGAGGTCGTTGGCATCGCCCCGCAGCGTGTCACGGTCGTCCGGCTCGATTCCGTCGCGAGCGGCCTGCTGGAGCCTCGCCTCAAGCTCGATCAACTCGCGTTCGAGGCCGGCTGCGATCGGCTCAAGGGCGTCCCGGCGGGCGGCCTCCCCCGCCACGATCCCGACCGCGGCCCGGGCTGCGCCCAGCGCCAGGGCCGATGTCGAAAGCCCGCCTGTGCGGGCGGCGTTTCGTTCCGGTGGCTCGATCACGTGGGCCGGCGCGACAGCGGCGAACCGCACGACCGCCGTCCGGCTCCCCGAGAGGGCGAGCATCTCGAGCGGCGGGTCGATCGCAACACCTGCCCCCGCGGTCGGCACGACAAAGAAGAGCTGCCGGCCGTCACTCGTGGCAGCACCGGTAACGATCGTGTCGCAGGCGTCGGCCCCGGTCACCCAGGGGCAGAGCCCATCAAGTTCCCAGCCGTCGCCTGCCCGGCTCGCGACGAGGACCGGTCGGCCGAGGTGCTGGCGGCTGGTGGTCAACTGGGAGATTCCGACGGTGGTGAACTGGTCGCCGCGGGTGAGGGCCGGCAGGAGGTTCTCCCGCACCGCGGCGTCGGCAGTGGCGATGATCCGCACCGCCGCGGCCCACTGCGAGACTGCCAGGGCTGTCGTCAGGCACGTCGCGGCGATCGCCTCGAGGGTGGCGATCAGGGTCGGCTCGTCAGCGGCGGAGCCGCCGCAGTCGGTCGGGATGAAGCGGCCCAGGATCCCAGCCTGAGCCAGCAGCCGCATCCCGCCGCTCGCCCAGGGGCCTTCCTCCGAGGATCGCTCGGCCCGGGCAGCGAGGTTGCCAGCGACATCGACCGGCAGGACGGACGGGCCGCCGTTCCCGGCAAAAACCACGCTTGCGGCGGATTCGTCGTGTCTTTCCGGACCAGCCATCCCCCCATCATACGCCCGGCCGGCCGGGCGCACGACAGCCGCCGCGGAGATATACTTCGGCACCTTCTGGCAGGTGTCTCACTTACTCCATACCCCAACCCTGGAGCCCCACCCATGAGCCAGGCCGAAGACACGCTCCCCGGCACCGCACCAGTTGCCTCCGCCGGCATGATGCCCCCGCGGCTCGATGAACTCTCGCCGCAAAACCTCTACGACAAGTGCGTCGCGCTGGCCGGCAACCTCTGGTGGAGCTGGCACCCCGAGGTGACCAACCTCTTCCGGGAGCTCGATCCGATCCGCTGGCGGCAGCTTGACCACAACCCGATCGCCCTCCTGGCAGAGTTCACGCCGGAGCGGCTCGAGGCCCGGGCCGCCGAACTGGTGCTTTATAGCCGGATCAACCAGGCCTACCGGCGGATGAAGGAATATCTGGCTGCGGAGAACACCTGGAGCACGGTCCACGCCGGCGTGCTCGGATCCAAGCCCGTTGTCTATTTTTCGGCCGAGTTCGGCATCCACGAATCGGTGCCGATTTATTCCGGCGGCCTCGGCGTCCTGGCCGGCGACCACGTCAAGAGCGCCAGCGGCCTGGGAATCCCGCTGATCGCCGTCGGCCTGTTCTACACCCAGGGCTATTTCCGCCAGCATCTCGACATCGACGGCTACCAGCATGAGGAGTATCAGCCGACGCGGGTCGACCTCCTGCCGATCGAGCCGGCCCTCGGACCGACGGCGAGCCGATCATGGTGCAGGTCGACACGCGGGAAGGACCGCTGTTCGCCAAGGTCTGGAAGCTCTCGGTCGGCCGCTGCAGCCTCTTCCTCCTCGATTCCAACGTCGACGAAAACTCGCCGGAGGATCGGCCGCTCACCAGCCGGCTCTACGGCGGCGACACGCGGACCCGCATCCGGCAGGAGATCATCCTCGGGATCGGCGGCGTCAAGGCGATCCGGGCGATGGGCATCGTGCCGGGCGTCTATCACCTCAACGAGGGCCACTCCGCCTTCGCCACCCTCGAGGCCGTCCGCGGCCGGATGGACCGCGACGGCTATCCCTTCGACGAGGCGATGCGGCGGGTGGCCCGGCAGACCGTCTTCACGACGCACACGCCGGTGCCGGCAGGCCACGACCGCTTCGACAACGCCTTGATGGAAGAACACCTCGGGCCGATGCGGGACGCCCTTGGCCTCTCCCATGACGACCTGATGGCCCTCGGCCGGGTCGAGCCCCACAATCATGAAGAACCGTTCTGCATGACTGTCCTGGGCCTGAAGCTCTCCCGTCGGGCGAATGCCGTCAGCGCCCTGCACGGCCATGTCAGCCGGCGGATGTGGGTCAACCTCTGGCCGGGCCGCGAGGAGGAGGAGGTGCCGATCGGCCACATCACCAACGGCGTGCATGTGCCGAGCTGGCTCTCCTGGCAGATGCTCCAGCTCTACGACCGGCTGTTCCCCGCCAACTGGTTCCGGCAGATGGGCGGGCCAGAGGTCTGGCAGAAGATCCACGAGTGCGACCCCGGTGAGCTCTGGGAGACCCACTACGCCCTCAAGAATCTGCTCCTCCAGTTCGTGCGGCGGCGGCTGGCCCGGCAGTGCCGGCGGCGGGGCGAGTGCGACGACGCGGTCGAGCAGGCCCGCAATGTGCTCGACCCCAACATCCTCACGATCGGCTTCGCCCGCCGCTTCGCCACCTACAAGCGGGCCGATCTGATGCTCTCGGATCTCGATCGGCTCCACGACTTGATCAGCGATCCCGACCGGCCGATCCAGATCATCTACTCCGGCAAGGCCCATCCGGCCGACGAGCCCGGCAAGGGCCTGATCCGCAAGATCGCCAACCTCCGGCATGACTCACGGTTTGCCGGCCGACTGGTCTTCGTCGAAGACTACGACATCAACGTCGCCCGGCATCTCGTGCAGGGCGTCGATGTCTGGCTCAACAACCCGCGGCGTCCCCTCGAGGCTTCTGGCACCAGCGGCCAGAAGGTGGTCCTCAACGGCGGCCTCAACTGCTCGATCCTCGACGGCTGGTGGGCCGAGGCCTTCGACGGCCGCAACGGCTTCGCCATCGGCCGCGGTGAAACCCACTTCGACGACGCGATCACCGACAGCCGCGACGGCGAGGCGCTCTTCAAGACGCTTACCGAAGAGGTGATCCCGCTGTTCTATGAAAGGGACAGCGACGGCCTCCCACAGCGGTGGATCAAGATGATGATGAACTCGATCGCTTCGCTCGCCTGGCGGTTCAGCGCCCACCGAATGGTGATGGACTATGCCCGAGCCGGCTACGTGCCCGCGGCCGGGGGCGTTTCCTGCGACATGGCCAGCCGGTAGCGGCGGGACGGGCTCACCCCTCGCGAACCCGTATTCCGGTGCGTCCTCGGGTTGGAAAAGGGTACAGGCACCTCGCTTCGCTCGGAGCCAGTC
>CALGAS010000318.1 GCA_937959175.1 uncultured bacterium
GCCCCCTCGGCGATTGTGACGCTTCCGGTGCCCAGGGCATTGGCGTTTCCAGCCACGATCCTGCCCTGATTGATCGTCGTGCCTCCGCTGTAGGTGTTTACGCCGGTCAGCAGCATGTTTCAACACCATCTTTGACCACGGGGACAACGGCGTTTCTGATTACGCCACTGACGGTCAGATCGGGGGCGGGGGAGTTTGTCACGTCGGCAACATCAAAAGTCGCTTTCCGACCGCCGAAGTTTTGCAGCGAAATGCCCGCAGAGATGGTGGACGCGGATGCCCCGCCCACGGTCACAAGGCCCTCGGCATAGTAGGCCATCCGCATAGCATTACCGATGACGCTCGCCCCGTCATTCAATACTAGATTGTTGACGTAGTTGAAACTGTCCGTGCTGCTGCCATTGACCAGGGAGAGGGTCCCGCCATTGAGCGTCACAAGCCGCCCTTGGGTTCCTGCCATCCAGTTGGCTGCTGCCTCGAGTGTGGCCCCGCTTGCCACCTCGATGGCCCGTCCGTTGCCCCATCCGTTCGTGTTGGCGGCCAGCCCGCTCTGGGCCATCCGGAGCGTGCCCTCGCTGACGGTGATCACGCCGGTGCCGGTGTTGGCGTAGGCACCGCTGACAGTCAGCGTGCCGGCTCCGGTCTTGTCGATGCCATCGGCGGCGGAGAGCTCGCTGGCAAGCGTTGCCGAGAGGCCACTGCCGACGTTCAACGCCCCGCCCCCGGAGATCGTCAGCGTGTTGCCGGTGACGGTGTAGCCGTCAACCGTGAAGCCGAGCCCGCCGGCGGTGATCGCCTCGCTGAGCGTGACCGTGCCGGCGGAGCCGCCGAACGACGCCGTGTCGCCGGTGGCGTTGTTCCAGGCGACCGCGCTGCCGTCGTTATCCCAATCGGTCGCGGTGGTGTCCCAGGTGCCGGTGCCGCCACCTGCTCCGGCGGGATCCCAGACGAGCGTGGCTGCTCCGGTCGTCGACGCAGCGAGCGTCGTGATGGCGAGACACGCCGGAAGCCAAGACCTGGCAATCAGAGAACTCATGGCACGATCCTTGAAGCGAGGCGGAATGAGTTTTGTCAGCATGAACCGGCGGCACTAACGAGCGGGAGCGACGGTCCCATTGACGGCCAACTGGAGGAGGGGGACGCGCGAGCCAACATCGGCATCAAAAACTTACGGAATCGGCACCGCCACGTCTTGCGCATCGTGGACAGAAAACTTGACCGTCAGCGACAAATTGGATGAGTTTTCGATGAGCGGGCGGTCACTGATGCTTTCCGATCAGTGAGTCGTAGATGAAGCCGCCCAGCAGTCCGCCGGCGAGCGGCCCGAGGATCGGCACCCACCACCAGTGTCCGCCGGCCCGGAAGACCTCCATCTCCCAGCCGGCCAGCGCCGTGAACAGGCGGGGGCCGAAGTCGCGAGCCGGATTGATGGCATAGCCGGCGTTGGCCCCGAAGGCCATCCCGATCGCCACCACGAGGAGCCCGACGGCGATCGGGGAGAACCAGGCCGGCGGGGCCAGGTTCCGCTGGTCGCCGATCGCGAAGATGCAGCCGACCAGCAGGGCCGTGCCGACGACCTGGTCGACCAGGCCGCCGAGCGTGCTGAGGTAGGGCTTGGGATAGGTCGCGAAGATGCCGGCCGTGCCCGTTGGCCCCGCCACCTGACGGACGCCGCCGTCAAAGGCGTCGAACGCCTCGCGATAGACGAGAAACACCACCAGCGAGGCGAGAAACGCTCCGGCCACCTGGGCCGCGATGTAGGGAAGCACCTTCCGCCAGGGAAAGCCGCGATGCGCCGCCAGGGCGACCGTCACCGCCGGGTTGATGTGGGCCCCCGAGACTCCAGCGGCCACATAGACCCCCATCGCCACCGCCAGCCCCCAGCAGAGATTGATCGAAAGATACGAGCCGTTGGCCCCGCCGCTGAGCACCACCTGGGCGACCACGCCCACGCCGAACATGATCAGCACGAACGTGCCGAGAAACTCAGCCCGCAGTTCACGAGCCAGCGACGTCTGGGAGTCGGTCATGGTCAGCCGCCCGGCCGGTGCCCGGCCGCCTCAGCTCTGCGGACGAGCCCGCCGTCGCATCACGAGTGGCAGGCTCGCCAGCCCCGCGACCACCAGACACGCAACCGCCGGCTCGGGTACGGCGGTGACGGCGACGAACGTCTGCTGGCCCGTTCCCGGCACGTGACTGGCCGGATAGTTGAGCGGCTGGAGCGTCGTCGGGGAGTTCGTGTCGTATTGGTAGTCGTAGTCGATTTGCCACTCCTGGCTGCCGACGGTGAACCGGCTGCCGTCAGCCAGCGGCTGCCCGTCGTAGGTGAACAGGCCCCCGTTCCAGTTGCCGGTGTAGTTGATCATCGCGAACACGGTCGTGTCGTTGCCGAACGCCGCGGGGCTCGTCGCCAGGTCGGTGACGCTCAGCACCGCCCCGCTGGTGATCTCGAGGTTGCCGTTGACGACGAGCAGGTCGGCCGCCTCGCCGAGATTGCCGAGCTGCCGGGAGTCGACCTCGTAGTCGAAGGTCGCCCCCGAGGCAAAGGTCGTGGCGGCCTCCGCGAGCGCGCCGATGCTGTTGCCCGGGGCGAGCCGCCCGCCCGTTTGCACATCGACCGTGCCGGCGAGCGTGCCGACGCCGCCGAGCGTGCCGCCCGAGACGGTCACCGTCGGGCTGGCCAGCGTGTCATTCACCGAGAGCCGCCCCCCGGTCACGCTCGTGCTGCCGGTGTAGGTCTGCGGGGCGTCGAGGGTCAGGTTGCCGCCACCGCTCTTGGCAAGCGTGCCGGTCCCCGAGATGCCGCCGGTGAGCGTCTGATCGGCCGCCGAGCTGAAGACCAGTGCAGTGGCATTGGTGATCGCCCCGGCATAGCTGCCACCCCCGAGCTGACCGGAGACCTCGAGGGTGCCCGCCGAGACGGCGACGTCGCCCGTGAAGCTGTTGCTCGCCGCCAGCACCATCCGGCCCGCCCCCGCCTTGGCCAGGCCACCGGCGGCCCCGCCGGTAAAGCCGGGGTTATCCAGCACCATGCTGACCGTCAGGTCGGCGTTGGCATCGCCGGTGGTGTCGGCGACGTCGAAGTTCTGCACGCCCTGCAGGTGGAGGCCGCCGGAGCCGTTCATCAGTGCAGCCCCCGTGCCGTTGACCGTGACCGTCGCGGGGCCGGCGGAGGTGTCGGCCAGGAGGTTGTCGTAGCCGGCGAGGCCCCGGTTGGACGTCCAGACCGCAGCATTGGACAGCACGACGTTGCCAACCCGGCTCCCCCCCGGCGCTCCCATCAGCATCGTGCCGCCATCGACCGTGATCACAAGTGAGTCAGGCACCGGGGTTTCGTGGCTGAGATTGAAGAGGTTGACGCCATCGAGGATGGCCGTCGCACCGGTGCCGATGCTCAGGCTCTCGGGCAGGCTCG
>CALGAS010000319.1 GCA_937959175.1 uncultured bacterium
TATGAGCCGGCAGTCGATGAACCGTGGGCCCGGGCTTGCAGCCTGGGCATTGCGGTTTTGCCGACCGGCTCGCTCGGGCGATTCGGGTAGAATTCGGCGGTCCGTCTGCCCGGCCCGCGTCCTCCCATGTCGTACCGTTCGATTCGTGACATCCTCGGCGAGACAAGCCTCGAACGGAAGGTTCGCTTCCTGTTCGGCCTCTGCCTGTTCGTGCTGATCGCGGGCAGCTTCTGGTGGTATGGCAGCCGCACGGAGCAGCTCGTCTTTTCCAGCAGCCGGGCGACCGGCCGCCACGTGGTCGATGCGATCATGCTCCAGCACCACTGGAAGATGCTCGAAAAGGAGCAGCAGTACGCCAGCACGATCGAGAGCCTGGCCAAGCGGCTGCCGCGGGAGAAGTATCAGTGGCGGCTGCTGCGGCCTGACGCTCCGCCGGACGAGCGGGCCGACTACCGGCCGCTCGACCTCGTGGTGCTCGACTATTTCCAGGAACGGCGGCCGGAGCCGGAGGCCGCCGTCGGGCCCGACGCCAGCCCGCTCGGCCTGGCCGACCCCGTCGAGTGCCAGGATTTCCGGACCGACGACAACAAGGAGTATCACTACTACCAGCCGATCCGCTTCCGGCAGGACTGCGTGATCTGCCATGAATACGCCGGGCCCCCGGGGAGCGGCGGCGGCGAGCGGCCGCGGCTGGCCGCCGGCGACCTGATGGCGGTGGTCAAGGTGGTGATGCCCGACGCGGTGACCCGCAAGGCGATCAACTGGAACCGGGCCCTGCTGTTGGCGACGGCGATCATCACCGTCTTCCTGGCGATGCTGGTGGCCTACGCGATCGTTCGCTATGTGATCGTCAAGCCGCTCGAGCACCTCCGCGAGGTGAGCGACGAGGTCCGCCGCGGCAACATCGAGGCCCGGGCCGACATCCACACCGCCGATGAGTTCGAGGAGCTGGGGGTGGCCTTCAATCGGATGCTCCACGGGCTGATCGACACCCAGGAGGAGCTTCGCCAGGCCAACGGAGCCCTCGATGAGAAGGTCGACGAGCTCGCCCAGGCCAACCTCAACCTCTACGAGATGAACCGGCTCAAGGGAGACTTCCTGGCGACGATCAGCCACGAGCTGCGGACGCCCCTCAACGCGATCCTCGGCTTCTCCGATGTGCTCGGAGGGATCGACTCGCTCGACGCCAAGCAGCGGCGGTACGTCGAGAACATCCGCACCTCGGGGCGGAATCTGCTCGAGCTGATCAACGACATCCTCGACCTCGCCAAGATCGAGGCGGGCAAGATGGAGGTCCGGCCGGCAGTCTTCCCGCTCGAGGCGGTGGTCAGCAGCCAGTGCGACATGATCCGGCCGCTGGCGGAGAAGCGGCGGATCGATCTCTCGTTCGAGATCGGCCCGGGGCTCGAGGAGGTGGAGCAGGACCGCAAGAAGGTTCAGCAGATCCTCTCCAACCTCCTCTCCAACGCCGTCAAGTTCACGCCGGAGGGAGGGCGGGTCGACGTTCGCGGGCAGCTCGTGGAAGGGCCCCGGGGCGGCCGGCCGCAGGAGTTCACCCTGGTCGTGGCCGACACCGGCGTGGGGATCGCCCCCGACGACCAGCAGGCGATCTTCGAGAAGTTTCGCCAGGGCAACGTCTTCCGGGCCGACGACGCGATGACGCGGGAGTTTTCCGGGACCGGGCTGGGGCTGTCGATCGTCCGAGAACTCTGCCGGCTGCTCGGCGGCGACGTCTCGCTCGAGAGCCAGCTCGGCCGGGGCAGCCGATTCATCGTCACGCTGCCGGTTCGGCTCGAAGCGGAGGAGGCCGCCGAGCCGGCGGCCGTGGGCGGCGGTGCCCGGAGCGTGATCTGAAGCGTGCGGCCTGCCGCGGTCCGCCAGGGAGGGAAAGAGTCGATGTCGAAAGGGAAGTCTGCCGAGGTCGTCCTCTTCACCGACGGGGCCTGCAGCGGCAACCCCGGCCCCGGCGGCTGGGCCTACATCCTCCGCCACCCGGCGACCGGCCGGGAGACGAAAGACTCGGGTGCCGAACCGGGGACGACCAACAACCGGATGGAACTGACGGCGGTCGTCCGCGGGCTCGAGCAGCTCAAGCGGCCGACGGTGGTCGAGCTGGTGACCGACAGCGTCTATGTCGGCACGGGGCTCTCCGACTGGATGCCCAAGTGGAAGGCCCAGGGCTGGAAGCGGAAGGAGAAGGGCCGGCTTGTGCCGGTCAAGAACGAGGATCTCTGGCGGCAGCTCGACCGGCTGGCCGCCGCCCACACGATCCGCTTCACCCACGTCGCCGGGCACTCGGGGCATCTGGAAAACGAGGAGTGCGACCGGCTGGCGGTCGAGGCCTACCGGCAGCTCAAGGCCGGCGGCGGGTAGACTCCGCATTCATGGATGCCGCCCCTGCCAGCCTCGAGCCGAGCCTCGCGACCAGGCTCGAGCGGCTGCCGGGTGTCGGCTCGGCCCGGGCGGCGAGGCTCGCCAAACTGGGGCTCGCGACCGTCCGCGACGCCCTGATGCACTTCCCCCGCGACTACAAGGACTTCTCGGGGGCCCACCGGCTCGCCGATTTTGTCGAGGGCTCCCACGCCTCGGTGGCCGGCACCGTCGCCGACGTGGCCAGCCGGACCACCGCCACCGGCCGCGGGATGCTGACGGTCACGATTGAGACGGCCGACGGGCGGCTGCGGGCGGTCTGGTTCAACATGCCCTTCATGGCCAAGCGGTTCGAGCCGGGGATGCACGTGGTGCTCGCCGGCCAGCCGAAGCGGGGCAGGGGGGGCTGGGAGTTTGCCCACCCGGAGGTTCGCTGGCTCACCGGCGATGAGGCGGCCCACGCCTCGGAGTGGCTGGCGGTCTATCCGCTGGCCGAGGGCGTGCAGCAGTCGCAGGTGCGGCTGGCGGTCCAGGCGGCCCTCGACCACGCGGCGGGCATCTGCCCCGAGGCCTTTCCCGAGGCGATGCTCGCCGAGAAGGGCCTCCTGCCGATCGAGGCGGCGCTCCGTGAGATTCACTGCCCCTCCAGCGAGGCGATGATCGAGGCGGCCCGCCGTCGGCTGGTCTATCAGGAGCTCTTCATGCTTCAACTCGCCCTCCGGATGCACCGCGGCCGGCAGCAGCGGGCCCACGCGGCCCCGCCGATTCAGGTCGACACCCGGCTCAACGCCCGGATCCGGGCCCGATTCCCCTTCGAGTTCACGGCGGCCCAGCGGCGGGTCTGCGACGAGATCGCCGCCGACCTCGCCCGGCCCGAGCCGATGAACCGGCTCCTCCAGGGAGATGTCGGCAGCGGCAAGACCGCCGTCGCGATCTACGCCCTGCTCGCCGCGGTGGCCACACCTGTGGCGGGGCAGGCGGCGGCCCCCGAATCCACCGCCCCGCCCGAGCGATATCAGGCGGCGATCATGGCGCCCACCGAACTGCTCGCTCGCCAGCATGTCGCCTCGCTCGAGCGGCTCCTGGCTGGCAGCGGGGTCGAAGTGCAGCTGCTCGTCGGTGGGCAGACGGCCCGGCAGCGGGCCGCGGTCGCCGAGCGGATCGCCTCGGGCGCGGCCGACATCGTGGTCGGCACGCAGGCGCTCGTCTGCGGCTCGGCGACTTTCCGCCATCTCGGCCTGGTCGTGATCGACGAGCAGCACCGCTTCGGCGTGCTCCAGCGGGCGATGCTCCAGCAGGGCGAGGCCGAGCCCCACACGCTCGTGATGACGGCCACCCCGATCCCGCGGACGATCGCCCATGCCGTCTACGGCGACCTCGACGTCTCGACGCTCGACGAGCAGCCGCCGGGCCGCCAGCCGGTGGCGACCTACCGCGTCACCCCGGCCGAGCTCGACCGCTGGTGGACGTTTTTCCGCGACAAGCTTGCGGCCGGCCGCCGCGGCTACGTGGTCGTGCCGGCGGTCGAGGAATCGAAGCGGGACCTGGCGACGATCTCCTCGGCCTTCGAGGAGCTTGCCAACGGCCCGCTGGAGGCGTTCCGGCTCGGCCTGATCCACGGCCGGCTCAAGCCCGCCGCCAAGGCCGGGATCATGGAGGACTTCCGCGCCGGCAAGCTCGACGCGATCGTGGCCACCAGCGTGATCGAGGTCGGCATCGACGTGCCCGAGGCGACGATCATGACGATCCTCGACGCCGAGTCGTTTGGGCTGGCCCAGCTCCACCAGCTCCGCGGCCGCGTCGCCCGCGGCCCGACCCGCGGGATCTGCGGGGCGGTTACCGGCTCGGGCGACGAGCCCCACCCGCGGGTCGACGCCTTCGTGAGCACCTGCGACGGCTTCGCCCTGGCCGAGCAGGACCTCCTCCTCCGTGGCCCGGGCGACCTGGTCGGCACCCGGCAGAGCGGCGCCCCGCCCCTCTATCTCGCCGACCTGCTCCGCGACTCGGCCGTCGTCGCCGAGGCCCGCCGCGACGCCCTGGCCGTCTTCCAGTCAGACCCGGAACTCGCCGATCCCAAATACGACCGGCTCCGCAAGCTCGTCCTCGACCGCTGGGGCACGATGCTCGGCCTCGGCCAAGTCGGCTGAGCCGCCCCCCGGG
>CALGAS010000320.1 GCA_937959175.1 uncultured bacterium
AGGCAGGCCAGGGCAAGCTGGCGGATGTTGGCCAGGCACCGGGTGCGGCGGCCGGCCTCGCGAGCACTCTGCACCGCCGGCAGCAGGAGGCCGAGCAAGAGGCCGACGATCGCGATCACGACAAGCAGCTCGACGAGCGTGACGCCGCGGCGGAGCAGCCTCCCGCGACAACGCTTCGCGAGCAGCCCAGCGAGCAGCCCAGTCATGGTGCGGGAAGTTCCATGATGAGAAGCCGGCCGGGCCGCTCGCGATCGCCTTCGGCCGGACCACCCGCGAGCACAAGCCGCTGGGCGTCGCTCGTGAGATGAATTCCCGTCACATCGATCCCGGGCCGCAGTTCGTCAAAGGTGGTGAGCGTGGCCACGTCGCTGATCCGCACCGCATCGCGATCGGCGGAGACGAGCGTCTGGCCGTCGGGCGAAAACGCGATCCCCGTGATCGCCCGCTCGTGCGGGGCGAGGGTTCCCTGGGTCGCCCCGGTCGCGGCATCGAAGAGCGTCACCGCCCCGGTGCGGGTCCCGCAGGCGATCAGCCGGGCGTCGGGCGACCAGGCGACGGCCAGCGTCTCGCCGGCGACGGGGACCACCAGCGGCGGGCCAAGGGGGCCCCGCGGGTTGCCGGGGCGGGGCAGGGGCAGGATGACCACGCGGTCGCCATAGGCCGCCAGTTGCGGCGGGCCGGCCGGGGCGATTGCGAAGGCATGGACGACGCCCTCGAGCGCCGCGATCTTGCGACCTGCAGCCACGTCGACCGGATACCAGAAGAGCCTGCCGTCACGGATGCCGACCACCAGCTCGCCCGCAGGCGTCCAGGCGGCGAATGCTTCCTTTGCGTCGGTCCCCGCCGGGAGTTCCACCGCCGTGGACTGTGTCGCGTTGCCCGAGCGGTGAGCGAGCCGGAAAACCTCCGGCGGACCGCCATCCAAAAAACAAACCGCGATCCGAACGCCGCGATCAACGGCCGCCCGCCAGACGCGTCGCTCGCCGGGCAGTTCGAGCGGCTCGGCTGCGTCGCATCGCAGATCGATCGCCTCGATCTCCTTCCCGGGCGAAACGGCGTAGACCGCGGCAACACCGGCAGTGCCGGGTGCAGCCACCAGGTCGAGCTTCGGGCCTCCCCGAATCGGGATCACCCGTGTCGCCGCGGCGTCGAGCCCGCGGGCCGGATCCCAGCGGCGGACGGTGCCGTCGGCGCCGGCGGTGAGCAGCGTGCCGGCCGGCTCCCAGGCCACCGACCAGACGCGGCCCACGTGGCCGATGAGACGATTGAGCCGGCGGCCGGTCGCCAGGTCGAAGACCCGCACGCCGCCATCGCGGCAGGCGGTCGCCAGCTGCGAGCCGTCGGGCGAAAAGTAGCAGCCCTGCACCCAGGCGGGATGAGCCGGCAGCGATCGAATGATCCTGCCCGAGCCGATCTCCCAGACGTGGGCGGCCGAGTCGGTGCCGCAGGCGGCCAGCTGCCCGCCGTCCGGTGACACGACCAGTCCCCCGAGCACGGCGTTGCGATTGCCGTCGAAGGGCCGCTCAAACTCCCTGACCACCGCGGCGGTAGCCGTGTCGATGACGGCAATCTGGTCGCCGCACGAGACCGCCAGCAGAGCATCGCCGACAAACACCGCCGATTCGATCTCCGGTGACTTGCCGGGCGGAGCCTCGAAGCGAACGAGTTCCGCCAGCTCGGCGGGCGAGTCGGCCGATCCATCGAGACGCACAAGCCGCACGACGCGATCCTCGCCGCCGGTCGCCAGCGAGCGACCGTCGGGGGAGAAGGCGGCGGCATAGAGCGGTCCGGCGTCGACCGCCGCCTCGCCCGCCGGCTCGGGCGTCGTCCCGGTCACGTGCCACCACCGCAGCCGGCCATCCTGCCCGGCGGTGGCGAGCATCGTCCCGTCCTGAGAGAAGGCGACGGTGTTCACTTCGTCGTGGGCCATCAGTGAGCTGAAGGTCGGCCTGTCGGCGAGCCCGCGGAGCAGATGGACTCGGCCGTCGGCGGCGGCGACGGCGGCGGTGTCGCCGTCAGCCGAGAGGGAGATCGCGTAGAGACCGCTGGATTCGGGTAGGGGCGGAGCTTTGCCGATCGCGGCCGGCAGCGGATCCTCGCCGAGCAGGATCTCCTGCTCGCCGTGCGTCCGTCGCAGGAGCCAGCGGCCAGGCAGCGAGTCTGCAAGCGGTCCATCGAGGCTGCCGGCAGCTGCTAGCTTGCCGGCAGCCTCGGCGACGTTGCCCGCCCGGAGCGCCTCGAAGCCGCGGCGGAGTTCGGCGACCGCCCGCTGACTGCGGAGGGCGACTTCCCGGGCAGCCGTTCGGCCTGCCTCCCGCATCCTTTCGAGGCCGATCCAGGCCGCGGCCAGACTCGCGATCACGGCGATCGCCGCCAGGCCGGCGACGACTGGCCGCCGTCGCACCCAGCGTGCTGCCCGGCCGGCTGCCGAGAGCGGCCGAGCAACGGTCGGCTGGCCGGCGAGCCAGCGGTCGAGGTCGGCCGCGAGATCGGCCGCAGAGGCATACCGGGCTTGCGGGTCCTTGGCGAGAGCCTTGGCCGCGACGGCCGCAAGATCCCTCGACAGGCCGCGAACCACCCGATCTGCCGACGCGGGCTCGTCGAGGAGCACCTGCCGGTAGGTCTCTGCATCGGTGCGACCCGCCCGCAGCGCCTGCCCGGTCAAGAGCCGGTAGAGGAGCAGGCCCAGGCCGTGGACGTCGGTCGCGGGGCCAACGGGGCCGAAGGAGCGATCGATCTGCTCGGGGGCCATCCAGGCGGGCGTGCCGATGCTCATGCCGGTGCGGGTGATTTGCGTGAGTGGATCGCCGAGGTCGCCCTCGGCGTCGAGCTTCCCCAGGCCGAAGTCGCCGAGCTTAGCGGTCAGGCCGCCGCTCCCGGTGTCGGCCGCGGCCGGCAGGAGCGGCTCGCTGCCGGTGACAGCCGGGGCAAGCAGGACGTTGCCCGGCTTGATGTCGCGGTGGATCACGCCGGCGGCATGGGCGTGGGCCACGGCCCCGGCCAGGGCCCGCACCAGGCCCGCCGCGATCCGCGGCTCAAGCGGGCCGGGATGCCGCTCAAGCCAGGCGGCCAGGCTGCCGCCGGAGCAGAACTCGGCCGCGATGAACTCGCAGCCGGCGTCCTCGCCGATTTCGAAGATCGTGACGATCTGCGGATGCACGAGCCGGGCGGCGATCTCCGCCTCGCGGACAAACCGCCGACGGGCCGACTCCGACAGCACGAGTTCCGGCCGCCGCTGCTTGACCGCCACCGGCCGGCGTAGGAGCGTGTCGAAGCCCTCCCAGACGGTCGCGAAGCCCCCCTCGCCGGCGAGCCTCAGGATCGTGTGCCGGCCGATCGCGCGGGGCGGGGCGACCGGCCCGGAGGCAAGTGTGACGCCGTCGGCCGCAGCCGCCTGCCGGAGGAGGAGCATTGTGTCGATCAGCCCGGCAAACTCCGCCGGCTTGAGGTCATCGGACGGGGTCTCGCCAGGTCCTTGGCCGGCTGCAGCCTCCCCGTCCGGAATCACCCCGGTGAGACCGCCGAGATAGTCGTCGAGGGCTGCGGCCCGCGCAACCGTGGCCTCGCGGGCGGGCGAATCCTCGTCGGAGTCACGCGGAGGGTGCGTCATCGCCAATGACCCCGGGATTAGTCGCTGCCGCCGTTGGCGGCAAGTTCACCCTGGAGCCGCTCAACCGCCCGAAACCAAAGCTTCCTGACGGCCTCGGGCGACCGCCCCAACTCGGGTGCCATATCAACGAACGACATCCCGCCCCAGTACCGCAGCTCGAGCACCCGGCGATAGTCGGGGGGCAGCCTCGCCAGCACGGCGTTGATGACGGCCGCTTCCTCCCGGCGGATGGCCGAGCCGTCGGGCGGCCGCGGCGAGCAGCCGGGCCCGCGAACCTCCCGGGACTGGCAGCCGGTCAGACTTGTCTCCCGGGCCACCTCACGCTTGCGGGCGTCGCGATAGCGGCGGATCGCATCAACGACGTTGTGCTGGAGCACCTCGCGAAGCCAGGCGAAGCACTCCTCGGTGGTCGTGCCGGTGAACTGGCCGAAATCCCGCTGCATGTCGACCGCCGTCTCCTGGACGATGTCGGAGGGGCCGACCTTGGCCCGGAGGTCGGCGGGCAGTTCGCGGTCGGCCAGGTCGAGGAGATGGCCGCGGGCCGCCTCGAAGATCCGGCCGATCGCATCACCGCGGCCGGAGCGGGCCCGCTCGATCAGTTCGCGAATGTCGGCGCGGGCATCCATGATGCGATCCGAATGACGGTTCCCGAACCAACGCAGCGGCCGACAAGAAGGGGCTCGAGTCTCTAGAGTCTACCTCCCGCGGGAGCCACCCCCCAGCACTCCTTCGCAACCGCCGAGCACCCGCTCGGCCGGTACGGATGAGGGCCGGGGCCGCGGAAGGCCATGAGACCGGCTTGACGCCGCTGGCGGCCTCTTCGATGGTGGGTCAGGCCCGTTGCCCCCCGGAAACGCCATCCTCACAATGACCGGTCTTTGCCTGCTGAGCGGTCGTTTCCCGGTCACCGCCGTGGCCGGCG
>CALGAS010000321.1 GCA_937959175.1 uncultured bacterium
CCTCTGCTGCGGGCAGCGTGGTGATGCAGGGCACGCCGTGCATCACGCTTGCAGCCCGGATCCGCCCTTCGTCCGTGCGGGCGCCCTTGCCACGGGGCGTGTTCATGATCAGCTGCACCCGCCCGTCGATCAAAAAGTCGATCAGGTTGGGATGGCCCTCCTGCAGCTTTCGCACCACCTCAACGGGGATGCCAGCGGCAGAGAGCGTGCGGGCGGTCCCGGAGGTCGCGATGATCTCAAAACCGAGCGCCGTCAGTCGCCGGGCAACATCGACCATCGCCTCCTTCGCCTGCTCGCGGGCCACGCTGATGAAGATCCGCCCCTTCTCAGGCAGCGTGGTGCCGGCTGCCAGCTGCCCCTTGGCGAAGGCCAGGCTGAAACTGTCAGCCACGCCCATCACCTCGCCGGTGCTCCGCATTTCCGGGCCGAGCACGATGTCGACCCCGGCAAACTTCACAAAGGGAAACACGCTCTCCTTCACACTCACGTGCGCCGGCTGCGGGTCGCTTGTCACGCCCTGCTCGGCGAGGGTCAGCCCGGCCATCGCCTTGACCGCCACCTTCGCCACGGGCAGGCCCGTCGCCTTGGCCACAAACGGCACCGTCCGACTCGCGCGGGGGTTGGCCTCAATCACGTAGATCTGCGGCTCGCCGTCTTCTTTCTTGACGGCAAACTGCACGTTCATCAGACCGACCACGCCGAGGCTCGAGGCCATCGCCGAGGCGGCTGACTTGATCCGCTCAACGATTTCCGGAGCCAGCGAGTACGGCGGAATCGCACAGGCCGAGTCGCCCGAGTGAACCCCCGCCTCCTCAATGTGCTCCATCACCCCGGCGATGATCACCTGCTCGCCGTCGCAGATGCAGTCGACGTCGCACTCGATGGCATCCTCCAGGAAGCGATCGATCAGCACCGGCTGGCCTTGGGCCACGGCAAACGCTTCGGCGACATACCGCTCAAACTGGGTCTGGTCGTAGCAGATCTCCATGGCGCGGCCACCGAGCACAAAGCTCGGCCGCACCAGGCTGGGGTAGCCGATGCGGGCCACTTCCCGGCGGGCCTGCTCGAGCGTTTTGGCAATCCCGCTGGCCGGCTGCTTGAGGCCCAGCCGGTCGAGCAGATCGCGAAACTTCTCGCGGTCTTCCGCCATCTCAATCGTGTCAACGGTGGTGCCGATGATCGGCAGGCCAGCCGACGCCAGCGCCCGGGCGAGGTTGAGCGGTGTCTGCCCGCCCAGCTGCACGATCACACCGTCAGGCTGCACCCGGTCGGCAATGTTGAGCACATCCTCGCAGGTCAGCGGCTCGAAGAAGAGCAGGTCGCTGGTGTCGTAGTCGGTGCTGACCGTCTCGGGATTCGAGTTGACCATCACGCTCTCGATGCCCAGCTCCCGGAGGGCGAAGCTCGCGTGGCAGCAGCAGTAGTCGAACTCGATCCCCTGGCCGATCCGATTCGGGCCGCCCCCCAGGATCATCACCCGCTTGCGGCCCGGCTCCTTGGGCCGGGTCTCGTCCTCCGTTTCCCACGACGAGTAGTAGTAGGGCGTCTGTGCCTCAAACTCGGCGGCGCAGGTGTCGACCGCCTTGTAGACCGCCTCGATCCCCCGCCGCTTGCGGTCGGCTCGAACCTCCATCTCGGCGGCCCCGAGGAGCGTGGCCAGCTGCCGGTCGGAGAAGCCCGCCTGCTTGGCCGCCCGCAGCGTGGCGTCATCGATCGCGGCCAGCGAGCCGATCGTTCGGAGCAGGCTCTCGAGCTCGACCAGTTGGAGCAGCTGATCGAGAAACCAGCGGTCGATCGCCGTGACCTCGTGGATCTCGTCGATCGTCATCCCGGCCAGGAGGGCATACCGCAGATACCAGACCCGGTCGGGGTCAGGCGAGGCGATCCGGGCCCGGATGTCGTCGAGGGCGGGCTGGGCCGGCGTGCCCCAGAGATCCTTGCCGTCGGAGCCGAGCCCGAAGGCCCCCACTTCCAGGCCGCGGAGCGCCTTCTGGAAGGCCTCCTTGAAGGTCCGCCCGATCGCCATCGTCTCCCCCACGCTCTTCATCTGCGTGGAGAGCCGGCTGTCAGCCTCGGGAAACTTCTCGAAGGCGAAGCGGGGCACCTTGACCACGACATAATCGATCGCGGGCTCGAAGCAGGCCTTCGTCTTGCGGGTGATGTCGTTGGGCAGCTCGTGGAGCCGCCAACCGACCGCCAGCTTGGCCGCGATCTTAGCGATCGGGAAGCCGGTCGCCTTGCTGGCCAGGGCCGACGAGCGGCTGACCCGCGGGTTCATCTCGATCACGATCATCCGCCCCGTGCCGGGGTGGACCGCGAACTGGATGTTGGAGCCGCCGGTCTCGACGCCGACCGCCCGGATCACCGCAAAGCTGGCGTCACGCATCTTCTGATACTGGCGGTCGGTGAGCGTCATCGCCGGGGCGACGGTGATCGAGTCGCCGGTGTGCACGCCGCAGGCGTCGAAGTTTTCGATGGAGCAGATGACCACGGCGTTGTCGTCGGCATCCCGCATCACCTCCATCTCGAACTCTTTCCAGCCGAGGATCGACTCCTCGACCAGCACCTCGCCGACCGGCGAGAGGTCGAGCCCCCGCTGCACCTTGCCGTCGAACTCCTCGCGGTTGTAGGCGACGCCCGAGCCCGACCCGCCCAGGGTGTAGCTCGGCCGGATCACTGCCGGCAGGCCGATCTCGGCGAGCACCTCGCGGGCCTCCGCCAGGCTCCGCACGATCCGCCCCCGGCAGGTGTCGAGGCCGATCTTCTCCATCAGGGCCTTGAAGGTCTCGCGGTCTTCGCCCCGCTTGATCGCGGCGGCCTTGGCCCCGATCATCTCGACGCCATGCTTCTCGAGGATGCCACGCCGGTCGAGCTCCATCGCCAGGTTGAGGGCCGTCTGGCCGCCGAGCGTCGGGAGCACCGCGTCGGGCTTCTCGGCCTCGATCACCTTCTCGAGCATTTCCGGCGTGAGCGGCTCGATGTAGGTCCGGTCGGCCGTGCCCGGATCGGTCATGATCGTGGCCGGGTTGGAGTTGACCAGCACGACCCGGTAGCCATCCTCCCGGAGGGCCTTGCAGGCCTGGGTGCCGGAATAGTCGAACTCGCAGGCCTGGC
>CALGAS010000322.1 GCA_937959175.1 uncultured bacterium
CAATCGTTGCCGAGGTCCTCGAGGCATCCGATCCGGTCGAACGGCGGCGGGGGCTGTCGATCATGGTCGAACGGCTTGGCCGTCAGCCCGCGGCCGCGGCTGCCCGGGAGGCGATCGTGGCCGACACCGCCGGAGCGACAAAGCGCTGGGCGGTCCGTGGGCAGTTGCTCGCTCTGGAGACCGCCGGCCCCGCCCTCGCTGCCGCTGGGAGATCGTCCGACTCGAAGGCCTGGCCCCTGGGAAAGGTCAAGCATCGCCTCCACCGCGGCGTCCGCCGGGCCGGCGTAGACCACGAGCATCTCCTCCCGACGCCCCTGGTCGGCGCAGAGACAGCCGGCACCCGCGCGGCTGCCGCGGCGATCGACACCGCCGGGCGGAAACTGCTGCTCAGTGATGCCTGCGGCCGAGCAATCACCACGCCGCTACCGCTGGATGGCTTCACAAGCCGCCCGCTGGGGATGTGGGTCAACGAGACCGCACTGGTCGAGGTTGCGGTCGCCGGCCGGGCCGTTTTCATTCGCACCGAGAGCGGGCTGGCCGCCTACGACACCCAGTCCGACCCGGACGCCGGCCGCGGGCTCTGGCGGCGGGCGGACCGGGGCACCGAACGACTCCCAGCAGGGATGGCCCGCTGGGGTGGCGGCGTCGGGGGACGAGTCGCCCGCGATTCGAGCGTGCCCCTGGGCATGCGAATCATCGAGCCGGACGAGCGACCGCGGGGCGGAGGCCGCGGGCTCAAGGCCCTGCCGCAGGGGCTCGTCGTGCCCGGCCTCCGATCGATCGCGGTTGTCGATCCGGCCAGCGGGGATATTCGCTGGGAGCGGCGGCGACTCCCGCCGGGCCTCGAATGGCACACCGATGGCGAATCGCTGGTGGGCTGCACGGTCACCGGAGAGGACTCGCTGGTCCTTCGATTCAGCGACGGCCACCTCCGCCACACCTTCGACCTGCCGCATCGGCGGCACCGGCTGGCCGCCGTCGGCACGCGGATCGCGGCGGTGCAGCCGCCCAACAACCAGCCTGGCCGGCTCATCGCCGAGCGGGTGCGGCTGAAACTGTTCAATCCGGTCGACCGCGAGGTCCGGCCCCTGGGCGAGTTCGCCGGCGAGGCCCGGGCCACCCCGACCGGTGACGGCAGGCTGGCCGTGCTCTCCCCGGACGGCGAGCTGGCCGTCTTCAGCCTCGTCGACGGTGGGCAAGTGTTCCGGCAGCCGCTCACGGGAGCTCCCCACCGCTTCGACCGACTCCAGGTCATCGCCTGGCACGACCGCTATCTGGTCTTCGCGGGGGTCGCCGCAGACGGTGACGAGGAGATTTCCCCTCTGGCCGACCTGATGTTTTCCACCGCCGCCAATCCGATCGTCTCCGGCGGGCTCTGGGCCGTCGATCGCAGCGACGGTCAGCCGCTTTGGCCGGTTCCGGCCGTCCTCGAACGGCAGTCTCTCCACACCAGCCAGCCCTCCGATCTGCCGATCCTGACCTTCTGCCGGCTCTCTCAACCCGCTGGCCGGGAGCGACCGCGGCTGAGTCTGCTCTGCCTCGACAAGCGGACCGGCCACGCCGTCTTCGATCGGGATGATGTCGGACTCACGCCGCCCACCTTCCCGGGCCGCCCGGTCGTTGGCGATTCCGAGGAGGGCCGGGTGTTCATCGGAACGCCCGGCTCCCCCGGCGGCGCGGTCGAGCTCGAGTTCACCGGCCGGCCGATGCCGCCGCGGCCGCCGTTCCAGAGTCACGGCCGCCCCCCGACGGCCAGGGCCGATCTCAACGTGGGCCGAGACCTGCTCGGCCCCGCTCAGCCCGCCGCCCCACCGGCCCTCCCCAATCTCTTCCGATGATGCCGCTGACACGATCCAACGCGGCGGACGATCGGCGACGCCCGCCGAGGCGAGGCTTCGCCGTCCGCCGGCTCGCGACCGGTGGGCTGGCCCTCTCACTCGCGGTGACGCTCGCCGTGACGCTAGGCGGCCGGGCCGGCCGCTGCCTGGCCGCGGGGCCCCGCCTGGAAACGGTCGTTGCCGAGGGCCTCGACTGGCTGGCCGCCAACCAGTCGCGGCGGGGCAGTTGGTCAGCGGAGCAGGGCCGCTACACCGCCGCCATCACATCGTTGGCCGGCACGGCCCTGCTGATGGAAGGCTCGACCACCTCCCAGGGTCGTCATGCCGATGCGATTCGGGCCGCGACCGACTACCTGATCAGCCGGGCCCGTCCCAACGGTCTGATCGGCGACCCCCGCGACGACCGCTACAC
>CALGAS010000323.1 GCA_937959175.1 uncultured bacterium
AGCTTTGGCTGGCCGGATCGGCGAAGAGAAGCGACGCGTCCACATCGGCCGTTCCGTAGCCGCTTCCGAGGGGAATCGTGGACCAATCGATGCCCGATTGCTTCGGGCCCGAGTCGCTCCCGCTCAACTCCGGGAAGTCGATCGACGTCCGGCTGCCGTGGGCGTTGATATTGATCCGGCTGTCAAGATCGAGGATGAGATAGGAGACGTCGAAGTGGAGCTGGCCGCCGCCCGGAGCGGGCAGGCTATCAAGGTAATCCATCAGCCAGACGCCATCCTTGACGCCATCGTTGTCGTTGTCGACGGCCGGGGCGGAGTCATCAGCCTGGAAGGCTGGCCGTGGCACCGAGACCACCCGGCCATTTTCCAGCGCGATCTTGGTCAGCCAGGGGTTGGCCTCGTCGTAGGCGTCGTAGGCCTCGCTGCGAAAGGCGGGCTGATTGATGATCAGCCGGCAGGGGACGCCAGGTAGCGGGGCCGTCGGGTCAGCCTGGAGGCGGGCGGTCCAGCAGGTGAAGGGCCCCTGGCCGCTCGCCCGCAGAATTCGCAGGCTCATGATGCTGTCGCCCGACTCGGCTGCAGGGGTGAACGTAAGCACCCGCCCGCAGAGATCAGCCGCCCGAACGGGAGTTGCCTCGGCCTGATCTTCGGGGGGCTCGACTGTGATCGTGGCCTCCAGCAACACACCGTGCGGGGTCAGCGACGTGACAGTGCCAGTCAAGGGAGGCTCGGGGCCGTACATGTCACCCAAGAGGCTCTCGCTGAGTCCACCCGCTTCGGCGTCAGCACCCCCGCGGACGAGGCGGAGAAGCGCCTGTTCGAGCCGATCGCGAGAGAGCATGGGGCCGGCTGTGGTGCCCGCGGTGACCGTGGCGAAGGCACGAGAGGTCGTCCGGGCCCGCGTAGCCAGCGTGAGCATCACGGTTCCCACAAGCATGAACAGCGTGAGAACACTGAGCACCAAGAGCAGAAGCGCTCCGCGACGACGCGGTGGGGCGGGATGGGGTGTCATGGCGGGGTTCCTTCCGCTGCAGGTCACTGGAGTGTTACACGATGCTCATCAACACGGATGAGCCCCTCGAAAGCAAAGACGGTGGCGGTGTTGCCGGAAGCCGGCGTCGCGGTCAACGTTTGAAACTCATCCTGATTGCGGAGAATCAGCCGTGTGATCTGGCCATCCTCCGGTGACGATTCCCAGGATGACATTACCTGAAACCAGCGAGGAGGTGTCGGTGACGTGGCCGGAATCGCCAACACCCAGGAGCAGGCCCGCAGCAGTGAGCCGCTCGAGGTGAGGTCAGATTCGTAGAAACTGTTGTTTCGCTTGAGCACGATCGCCACGCCCTCACCCATCGTGCCCGGCTCGAGGTGGCCATCCTTCTTGAAGATCGCGATCGACAGGAGTGCGGCGGCTCCAGGTTCAGGTGACGCATCGGCCGCGAGCATGGCTCCCCAGCAAATTCCCTGACGGAACTGCCGGGGCCCGGGCGGGCTCCCATCGTCACCGAAGGCATTGGAGGGCGTGTCGAGAAACTCCGGCGACGTGTAGCCCAGGTCATCCTCGAGCACAAACGTCCGGGGAGAGCCGCAGCGTCGCGTTCCGACCTCGGAAAGTTCGGCAAACCAATCAGCCGTCGAGCCGCCCCCCGGGAGCGATCCGTAGGCGGGGATTTGCTCGAGCAGGCTTCCGAAGGCAAGCGTCTTGCCACTCGGCGGGAAACTGCCGGCCCTCAAGAGCCCGCGGTTCGACAGTTCCGCCATGGCGTTGGCGGTCAAGAAGCCGGCCCGGTCCTCCAGGCTGGCCTGGGCAAAGCGGGATCCAGCCGCAGGCAGCAAGGCCGCCATCGTCGAGAGCCCAACCAGCAGCAGGCCGCAGGAGATCAGCACTTCGAGAAGCGTGATGCCGGCGTTCGTTTGGGGGCTATCGGGAAACGGCCGCGTCTTCCGCATGGTTCATCCCCCGATCGTGATCCCCCGGCGGGCCTTCTCGCGAGCAGCCCGCAGGGCGGTGGTGTCGTCCGTCTGCTGGGGCACATTCTCGGAGATCGTCACCGTGCCGTTGCGGGGGTGGACGACAACCCAGAGGGCGTCTTCATTGGCCAACGGGTTCGCGGCGGGATCGGAGATATCAGCTCTCTTTGTGACGAAGAAAAAGAGCCGTTCGTTCGGGGTGAGCGGCTGCACGGTTCGTTGCTGGCCATCCTCCGGCAGGACGTTTTGCATCAGGGCGTCGACCGCACCGACGGTGTCAAAGCCTACTGCGATCGCGCCCCGCTCGTCGAGCCGCCCCCACCCGGCAAGCGTCTCATCACCGTAGCCGCTGAAGCGAAGATCAACAGCCACCGACTCGGGCAGCGTGTCAGCAAGCCCGTTGGGAATCGGGTAGCGAGCAATCTGGAAGGCCAGGCTGTCGCCCGAATCGGGCGCCGTCGGCCAGACCGCGTTGTGTGGGGTCTGGCCGTTGTCGAGGCGAAACTGCACCAGCGCGACCGGCGGGGCGGTGCAGGTGTAGGCGAACCAGTCGGAGGGTGGTCCCTGCGTCGTCGCATCACGCTCCAGGAACCGAATCCGGTAGCCGTGAACAAGCGAGTCGACTGTGTCGTTCTCCGGAGCGAGTTCGACCTGCTGCTGCCAGGCGGTGGGGTCATCTGGCGGCATTCCCGCCACGACGCGGCCTTCGATGAAGGGATAGCGACGGGCCTGAGAGATTGTCGTGCTCAACGGACCCTCGGAGGCGATGATCACGGCAGCGCCGGTCGGGCTACCGAGGGAGAGCGACTGCGTGGCCAGGAGCAGTGATGCCAACTGCTGCGCCCCGCGACGAATGTCTCCATGGGAGCGTCTAGAGGTCCGTGCACCGGTCAAGACGAGCCCAAAGAGACTCATCAGGATCGCCGTGACGACGAGCAACTCGGTCAGCGTGAAGCCAGTTGCGGCATGAGGCCGTTTCATCGGATGGCCTCCTCGTCAAAGTTCGTGATGTTGTCACGGGCCCCGAACGAGTCGGGCAGGGGGCTGGCGTCGGCCGCGAGGCCGTAATCCCGGTCGGGGCCGGCCGAGACGAGCAACGGCCGCATCAGGCCGCCTGCGGCTCCCTCGGCTGATGGCATGACCGGATCAAAAGGAAGATCCGCGGAGAAATACCTCTCGCCCTTACCGGCGGGGAGTTCCAGTCCGCTCGGCCAGAGAATGAATCCAACGGGTGATCCCCAGGAATCGAGAAACTCGGGCATCGAGTCGCCGTCCTGGTCTCCGACATCCGGCTTCAGTCCTCGGCAGTCGAGGCAGTCGGCGATTCCGCCTTGCATGATGATCATGAACAAGCATTCGGCGCTCTCGTTTTCCTGCATGACGACCGACTTGTGGTCCACCGACTCCCAGACAGCCTTGTAGGCCCGCTGCGGAGGAGTGAGCTCCGCGTCTGGCTTGGCAGCCAGTTCGGCGACGGCCGTCCAGCTGTCCGGCAGATCTCCCGCTGCCATGGCTCGGAGGGCCTCGCCGCGTTCTTCGGCGGAGCCGGTTGCGACCGTCTTGCCGGCATACGACACAAACTGCGGGGCAACGATCGCGTCAAGTTTGGCGAGCAGTGAGACCGTCGCGGTACGGCGATGGCTGCTGCGAGCTCCTGACACAACAGCTGTGGTCAGCGAAGCCAGCAAAAGAATGACGGACACCGAGACAAGCAACTCGGTGAGGCTGAACGCACGACGAAACAGGCCACCGTTCTTGAACCGAACGCCGATGTCGTCAAATAAGAACCCGCCACCAAGCGGCTGTCCCGTGCGGTTGCGGTGCAGCTCGAACATCATGTTCGAGCTCCTATGTCCGGCAGCTTTGCCCCTGCCCCCCGTATCATATTCTTCGGCAGCAGTGATAGCAAGACCTTGGTCGGATTGGCCTGGGAAGGCACGCTGCGACTTTGCCCGCGAAAGCGGTGAAAAGCCGAGAAAAAGAGTTTTTTTTCGCCGCATAGGTCTTCCCACTACGCGGCAGCCGGGCAAAAGGTGCGAATCCGGGGCAGAAACTTGCCTTTTTTCGGGGATTTCCCGATCCGAGTCCCGAGGAGACACCCTGGAAAGCTCGCCCTTGTCCCCTCCTTGGAGGGACCGGCTTCACGCCACGGTGGGGTCATCCTGCAGGTGCGGCCGTCCCCGGTAGAAGACCGCGATCGGCACGAAGGCGACGGCGGCGGCGAGCATGCAGCCGGTCCAGAACCAGTAGTAGTCCGCCCCTTCCAGCGTCGCCAGGCCGCCGACGGTCGTTGCGCCGTCGATCCTCGTTTTCGGCGCCTCTCCGCGGGCGGCCTCGACCTCGCGGCGGCCCTCTTCGCCCTTCAGCTCGATCAGCCGTTTCTCCCGCCAGGAGAGCGGCTTGTCGGCGAGGCGGGCCGCCTCTTCGGGATCGGCACGGACGGCCGTGGCCTGTAGCACGACATCGTCGCCGGTGAAGGGCTGTCCGTCCGGGCCGTCGGTCGTCAGCCGGTAGCGGTCGCGGGTGATCCGCTGATAGCGAACCGGCCGGCCCGAGGAGTCGACGATTCCGGCAACGAGTGCGTCGCCAGCCTCGTCGGCCGGGATTTCTTTGGCGGCGTCGTTGTCGGCCGACACGAAGAAAGCGGCGTCAATCTTCTCCTTGGCGGCTGCCAGCGGTTCGTCATCCGGCGTCACCACGCCCGTGAGCCCCCCGAAGCGGTTGAACGAGAGGAGGATGTCGTCTGCCGTCGCGAACCTGCCGTCGTGGCCGCTGAGACGGATCTCGCGAACCGTCGCGTCGTCTTGCTGGGTCCGCCAGTCGGCTCGGGGCACGAGGTCGGCGACCCGCAACTCCCAATCAGCCAGCGTCGTCTCGATCCCTTCGGGCGTTGGCTCGAGGTCGGCCGCCCGGGCGACGACCGCGTTGATGCCAGGCACCTGGATCCAATGGTTGACGACCGCCGTCACGTAGTTGCCCAGCGACACCGAGAGCAGCCAGACGGCCATGATCACCGACTTCATCGTCTTGGGCGCCTGCGAGTAGGAGAACTCGAGGCCCGTGATCGAGACCATGATCTCGGCCGCCGTGATCACGACGTAGGCGAGAAACTGCCAGGCCACGCTCGGCCGCGTGCCCCCGTCGATCCAGCCCTGGACCATCGCGGAGAGTCCGAAGCCGGCCGCCATCACGAACAGGCCGATCCCGATCTTCCGCAGCGGCGTCAGCCGGACGACGCGGCTGAGCAGCGGATAGATCAGGAACTGAAACAGCGGGATCATCACCATCACAAGGATCGGATTGAGCACCTGGATCTGCGAGGGGAGCCAGTCGATGCCGAGCCAGCGGAGGTTCATGTCTTCCGCCTGGAGCACCCAGGCCGAACTCGTCTGGTCAAAGAGCGCCCAGAAGACGGCGATGCAGAGGTAGACGAGCGAGAGCCGGAGGATCGTCAGCAGCCCGTCGCGGCTGAACACCTCCCGCAGGAAGGCGAGCCCCCCGGGCGGCACGTGGATGTATTCGTTGCGGCCCAGCCAGAACATCAGCGTGGCGATCGCCATCAAGACGCCGGGCACCCCGAAGGCGACGTGCGGGCCGTACCATTCGAGCAGCCAGGGGGTCAGCAGGGTCGAGAGCGTCGAGCCGAGATTGATCGAGAAGTAGAACCACTGATAGACCCTGCCCATTAGCTGCCGGTTGCGATGGCCGAACTGGTCGCCGACATGGGCCGAGACGCAGGGCTTGATGCCGCCGGAGCCCAGCGCGATCAGAAACAGCCCGGCCCACATCCAGCCCTCGGCCGAGAGCCCGCCGCTTCCCATCAGGGCCAGCGCCAGGTGGCCGACGCAGTAGAGCACCGAGACCCAGATGATGATCCGGTATTTCCCGATGAAGGCGTCGGAGAGGATCGCCCCGATGATCGGGAAGAAGTAGACCCACGACGAAAACGTGTGGTAGTGCTCCTGGGCCTCGGCCCGGCTCATCGCCGGCATCGCCGTGTCGGACATCAACGACAGGTAGCGGACCATGAAGATCGTGAGGATCGTCCGCATCCCGTAGTAGCTGAACCGCTCGGCCGCCTCGTTGCCGATGATGTAGGGGATGCCCGGCGGCATCCGGTCGGTGTCGGCGGGCGTCGTGCGGTACCGGCTCATGGGGCCGCATCGTAGCAGGCCGCGATCGGGGAGCGGGCGGGGTTGCTCCGGACGGTGAACTGCGCGAGCATGGGGATCATGAACTCAGAACGCGTTGCCGACGTCGATGTGGTCGTGGTCGGGGCCGGGATCGCCGGGCTGTCCGCGGCGCGGGAGCTCATCGCCGCCGGCCTGTCGGTGCTGGTGCTCGACAAGGGGCGGGGCCTCGGCGGACGGATGGCGACGCGGCGGCTCGGGCGGGCCGTCTGCGATCACGGCGCCCAGTTCTTCACCGTCCGCGGCAGGGCCTTCGGCGGAATCGTGGCGGCGGCCCACGAAGACGACGCCGTTGTCGAGTGGTGTCGGGGCTTCTCCCGCGACGGCGGCAACGTACCGGCCGGGCACCCCCGCTGGCGCGGCCGGCAGGGCATGACCGACCTGCCCAAGTGGATCGCCGCCCGGCTCGCCGACGAAGCGGGCAGCCGCTTCGAGATTCGGCGAGCCTCGCGAGTGACGTCGGTGGCGGTGCAACAGGGGCTGGTCACCCTCGGGTTCGAGGATGGCGAGCCGGTCGCCGCGCGGGGCGGAATCCTCACGCCCCCGCCGCCGCAGACGCTCGATCTGCTCGCCGCCGGCGGGCTGACGGCTGCGGCCGGTGAGCCGGTCGCGGCGGCCTGCGAAACACTCGCCCGCGTCGCCTATGACCCGTGCTTCGCCTTGATGCTCGTCCTCGACAAGCCGAGCCGGGTGCCACCGCCGGGCGGCATCCAGTTTGACCCCGATGCCGGCGGCCCGCTCGCCTGGATCGGTGACAACCAGCAGAAGGGCATCTCGCCGATGCCGGCGGTCACGATCCATGCCGACGGGGCCTTCAGCCGGCGGCATTTCGACACGCCTCCCGACGAGGTGATGGCGATGCTGCTTGACCATGCCCGCCCCTGGATCGACGGCGACCCGGCGACGGCGGTGATCGACAAGTCGCTCCAGCGGTGGAAGTTTGCCCTCCCCACAGCACTCGTCACCGAGCCGCTCATTGCCGTCTCCCACACGCCGCCGCTGGCCTGCTGTGGCGACGCCTTCGCGGGCCCGCGGGTCGAAGGAGCCGCCTCGAGCGGTCTCGCGGCAGGCCGCTGGCTGGTGCGGGCCCTCGAGCGGGGTTCACCTCGCGCGGGCTCGGGGTGAGCCCGTGCCGTCTCGCCGGACGCTCACTTCGCGACCAATCCGCCTCCGGCGGATCGGTGCCCGCCATGCCCTCCGCTCGCTCGATGCTGGCCTCGCTTTCGCCATCCTGGCTTCGCTCGGCCAGCAACGCCGGCTCGATCGGCACGGGCTCACCCCTCGCGAACCCGTATTCCGGTTGT
>CALGAS010000324.1 GCA_937959175.1 uncultured bacterium
GCGGATCTGCATCGATTCCGACATCCATCTGGCCGAGACGGCCGACTGCCACGCGGCCCTCGCCGAACTGGCCGCCGGGGCGGCCGAGATCGCTCCGCTCGACCAGGATGCCGCCCGGCGGGTTCTCATGCATGTGGTCAGTCATCTCGGCGAGCCGACGCACGATACCGATCACACCGAATCGCTCGCGATGGCCCGCCAGGTCCGAAAGGCGATGTCCGAGCCGCCCCGCCGCCAGGCTGCGGGGAAGAAGCCCGCCCCGCGCGCCTCGCTGGCCGCCTGGTTTTCCGCGGCGGTGGCAGTCGTGCTCGTCGTCGCCCTGGCGGGGCTCCTGGTTCGCTCGCTCTGGAAGTCAACGCGGCCCCCGCAGGAAGTCGCCGTGGCCGAGCCTGTCGCGCCGGAAGCACCGGCCGGAAACGATGCTGAACCTACCGCCGAGGCCGATGGAGCTGCTGAGCCAGCCGCTGCTCCGAGCGATCGAACTGCTGAGGCATCACTCCCCGCAGCAGAGCCGCCGTCCGCAATCCCAGCCCCCGCAGCAGCCGTGGTCGACAACCAGCCGCCCCCGGCCGACCGCGGTGAGCCCGTTCAGCCTGGCGAGCCGAGCGAACCGAGCGAGCCCGCACTGCCAGGAGAGCCAGCGGTGACTGCCGTGGCCGACGCCTCGGCCGTCCGGCTGCCGATGATGGAAGCCGCCATCGAAGGACCGATCGAGCCAGATCCGCCGGCCGCTGAGCCGCCTCCGGAGGCCGAGCCTCCAGCGGCGGCGATGGTGGCCGAGGGGGGGCTCTTGTTGCATCGCGTCATCGACGACGCCGGGAGTCGCTGGAAGCGGCTGCCCCCCGGTGAACCGCTCGCTCCGACTGAACAGTTCGTCGTGCCGGCCGCGTGTTATCCGGTGATCACCGAGGGGTCGCTCACGATCACGCTTCTCCCCGGCACGCTCGGCTCGCTTCGCCACGACCCTGATGGCACGCCACGCGTGGAGATCGCGTTTGGGAAAGGCATCGTCTGGAGCGAGGCGGCCGAGCAGCGAGTCGGCGTGATTGCCGGAGGTCTGGTGGGTGTTGCGTCCCTGGGGCCGCGTCAGCCGCTGGGGATCTCGGTCGAACTGCTTCGCGCCCCCGGCGGTGATCCACTCGTCGCGCCGCCCGGCCAGCAGGCGGTGGTCTTTGCCGGCGGCGGAACCCGCTGGCAACAGACCGACTTCGAAGGCCAGCCGGCAGCCGCCGTGCTGACCGGGATCGATCGCGAGCAGCCGCTGCCGCGGGGCACGGCGATCCAATGGCTGTCGTCTGATCCGGGTGCCGCCCGACTGCTCCCGGCGGGCCGCCAGCCGGCCTGGATGCAGGATGCCTCGGCGGGTGGCCGCGGTCGCCTCTGGGCAGCCCGGGCCGCCGAGCGGATGGCACGCCAACTGGCCGCCGAAGGCTCCACCGAGGAGGTTCTCGGGCAGATGGCGGCCAGCCGACGCCCGGAAGACCGCCTGGCCGCCGCCACGACGCTTGCGCTGTTGGGCGACTACGACGAGTTGGTGAGGCTCTTATGCGAGGAGCGGCCGGGGCAGAAGCTCCTCGAATCGCAGTGGGAAACGCTCGAGCACGCAGTGCAGCTGGCTCTTGCCAGGGGTGAAAATGCGTCTGCCAGGCTCCTGCAGTCTTTCCGCACGCAGGGCCTGGCCGGGCGGGGCGAGGAGCTTTTCAGGCTCGCCCTGGGCGTCGATCCGAACGGTTTCCCGGCGGCGGCCGCCGCCGCCTTGGTCGCGTCGCTGGAAGATCCGGCTCTCGTCATCCGCCGCTACGCCTTCAAGAACCTCAAGGCGGCCTTTCCCGACCAGACAGAGGCGGCCTGGGCCTATGCGCCTGACCGCAGCCGGCTGCTCAACGTTGATGCTGTCAGCCGCTGGCGGCGGGCGGTGGAATCGGTGACGGCCGAGGCTACTCCCTGACGCGAGCAGGCCGCTCAGACCCGCCTGATGTCCGGGGATTCCGCCGGTCGATTGCCCGAGTGGAGCGGCCGGTGATATGCTCCAGGAGCCGCCCGCGCGGGAGCGCGGCGGGTTTTCCTCCCCACAGGAATCGCCGCGGTGCAGATCAATGTTTCAGCCCGGCATGGCCACCTGAGCCCCGCCTCGCAGTCGAAAATCGCCGTCAAAGTCTCGCGGCTGAAGCGTTATTTCGACCGGCTGACGGCCCTCAACGTGACCGTCGATCTGGGCAATCGGGCCCTTCCGGCGGTCGAAATCGTCGCTTCGGCCGAGCACTTTCACGACATGGTCAGCCATGAGTCGGCCGCCCATCTCTGGCGAAGCGTTGATGGCGCCGTTCAGAAACTCGAGCAGCAACTGCGGAAACACAAGGAGAAGGTTCGCGACCACAAGCACGTCCAGTCGAGCCGCCGGGCCTGACCCGGCCCCCGCCTTCTCCCCTCCCGTTCCCTCCCGGACCCGATGCAAGCATGAAGTTCTCCGATTTCGTCGCGACTGACGCCATCCGCTCGCATGTCGATGCCGACACGAAGGAAGGTGTGATTCGGGAGATGGGCCAGGCCCTCGTCGACGCCGGCAAGATCGCCGCCGCCGATTTTGAGAGCATCGTCAAGGCGATCATGAAACGCGAGGATCTCGGCAGCACCGGCATCGGCCGGGGTGTGGCCGTCCCTCATACAAAACATCCGGGCGTCAGCCGTCTTGTCGGCACGGTGGCGGTGAGCCCGGAAGGAATCGATTTCGAGAGTCTCGACGGCGAGCCGGTGCAGTTATTTTTTCTGCTCGTCTCGCCACCCGATCGGCCCGGGGACCACCTCCGGGCCTTGGAGAGCATTTCACGGCAGTTGCGGGACGAAGGGTTCTGCAAGCTGCTGAAGGCTGCGAAGGAACCGGTGGATATCCAGCACCTGCTGGAGGAAGCCGATGCCCACGGAGTGGTCTCCTGAGATGGCTGCAGAGAGCCGGGAATCATTGCATCAGGTCCACGCGGATCCACCGCTGGCGGAGACGGTGTCGCGCGAGGTTGTCGTGGCCAATAGCCAGGGGCTTCATGCCCGGCCGGCCGAGCGACTCGCGCGGGAAGCCCGCCGCTGGCAGTCACGGATCGAGCTGGTGGCTGACTCACAGCGGGTTGATGGCAAGAGCATCCTGGACGTGCTGACGCTCGCTGCCGAAGCGGGCGCTCGATTGGTGGTGGAGGCGACCGGGCCGGATGCCCGGGAGGCCTTGGAGGCGATCGGCAGCCTCTTCGACCGCAACTTCAACGAGCACGCGGGCAGCCAGGGAACCTGATCGCTGCCGGCGGCGCCGCCCGCCATGCTGAAACTCCAGGGAATCGCAGTCTCACCCGGTGTGACCATCGGTGAGGCGCTCGTGCTCGACGCCGAGGGATTTCGGATCCCCCGGCGGTTCGTGGAGCGGAGCGCCGTCGATACCGAGTTGGCCCGGCTCTCCCATGCGATCGCCGACACCGCCCGGGAGATGGAGCACAACCGCGACCGGATCCGGGCCGAGCTCGGTGAGCAGTATGCTGCCATCTTCGACGCCCACCTGGCGATGCTCCATGACCCGCGGCTCCAGCAGGAGCTGACGTCGGCCGTCCGCGACCGCAACTGGTGGCCGGAGTATGCCGTCAGCCGGACGCTCCGCCGCTACGCGAAGGTCTTCCAGAGCCTCGACAACCACATCTCGCAGCGGGCCCACGACATCTACGACATTGAGAAGAGCCTGCTCCGCAACCTGCTCGGCCAGCGGCGGGAGACCCTGGCGGCGATCTCCCAGCCGGTCGTGATCCTGGCCCACAACCTGACCCCCAGCGAGACGGCCAACCTCGACCGCCGGTTCGTGAAGGGCTTTGCCACCGAACTCGGCGGCCCCGGCAGCCACACGGCGATCGTGGCCGAGGGGCTGGAGATCCCGGCGGTGGTCGGAATGGTTCCCTTCCTGGCTGACGTCTCCGGCGGCGAGCCGGTGATCCTCGACGGCAACGAGGGGCTGATCATCCTTCAGCCCGACGAGGAGACGATCGCCCGCTACCGGCTCGAGGAGGAGGCGGCCCGCGGGGTGGCCGTCCGGCTGGGCCAGCTTCGCGATCTGCCGGCCGAGACGACCGACGGAACCCGCGTCCAGATCCTCGGCAACATCGAGTTTCCCAGCGAGGTCGAGCAGTGCATCGACCGCGGCTGCGACGGGATCGGCCTCTACAGGACCGAGTTTCTCTATCTGACCAGCAAGCGGGAGCCCACCGAGGAGGACCACTTCGAGGCCTACTCGGCCGTCGTCAAGGCGATGGACGGCAAGCCGGTCGTGATCCGCACGCTCGACTTGGGCGCCGATAAGATGCTCACCGAGACCACGCCCGAGGAGGAGCGAAATCCCTGCCTCGGCCTGCGGAGTATCCGGCTCTCGCTCCGGCAGCTGCCGATGTTCCGCACCCAACTGCGGGCCATCCTTCGGGCCAGCGCCCTGGGCGACGTGCGGGTGATGTTCCCGCTGGTCTCCACAATCGTCGAACTGCGGCAGGCCAGGATGGTCCTCGCCGATGTGATGGAGGATCTCGCCGAGCACGGCATCGCCTTTAACCGGAAGATGCCCGTGGGCATGATGGTTGAGACGCCGGCCGCTGCGCTGATGCTCGACGCGTTCATTCGAGAGGTCGATTTCGTCTCGATCGGCACCAACGACCTGATCCAGTACACGCTGGCGGTCGATCGGGGCAACAAGGAGGTTGCAGAACTGTACAACGCCTGCGATCCGGCGGTCTTGCGGCTTCTCCGCCGCTCGCTGGACGTGGCGGCCGAGGCCGGCGTGCCGGCCAATGTCTGCGGTCAGATGAGCGGCAGCGTGATGTTCACGCAGCTTCTCCTGGGCATGGGCCTCCGGCAGCTCAGCGTGCCGGCCAGCGCCATTCCCGAGGTCAAGCAGGCGTGCCGAAGCGTTTCGGTCGCCGATTGCCGCCTGATCGCCGAAAAGGCGCTGACGATGGACGGCGCGCGGGAGGTCAAGGCCTACCTGCGTGACCAGCTCCGTCGGCTGCTCGCCCAAACAGTGGCCTAGCGGCCACACCGCCCTGCGGGGCGGACCCAAACGGAAGGAAAACTGTCGCGATGAAACAGGAAATGCTGATCAACGTGTCGCAGCCGGAGGAATGCCGGATCGCGATCATCGAAGACGGGCTGCTCGAGGAGCTCTACGTCGAGCGGACCAGCCAGGACAACTACGTCGGCAACATCTACAAGGGCCGGATCGTCAACATCGAGCCATCGATCCAGGCGGCCTTCGTCGACTTCGGGGTCGGCCGCAACGGCTTCCTCCATATCAGCGACGTTGAGCCGCAATATTACCGGCAGGGCGGGCTCGATCCCGACAAGGCCTTCGAGGTGGCCGAGCCGGCCAAGGCGGCCGTCGGCGAGGGCGAGGGGGGCGGCACCCGCACGGCCGCCCGCCGCAAGCCCCGCATCGGCGACCGGCCCCGCGTCAAGCCGCCGATTCAGGACATCCTCAAGCGGGGCGACGAGGTGCTCGTGCAGGTGATCAAGGAGGGCTTCGGCACCAAGGGGCCGACCCTCTCCACCTACATCTCGATTCCCGGCCGCTACCTCGTCCTGATGCCGCCGCTGGGCCGGGTCGGGATCTCCAAGAAGATCGACAACGAGCGTGACCGCCGGGTGCTCCGCGACATCATGCTCGACCTCCAGCCCCCCAAGGGCGTCGGCTTCGTGGTTCGGACGGCCGGCACCGAGCGGACCAAGGGGGAGATGGCCCGCGACATGGCCTACCTGCTGCGGCTCTGGAAGAGCATCGTCCGCCGGATGCGGAAGTATTCGGCGCCGATCGACATCTACCAGGAAAGCGACATGATCATCCGCACCATCCGCGACATGTTCACGGAGGACGTCGACCGGATCCTGATCGACGAGCCGGCCGCCTACGAGCGGGCCCGGGAGTTTCTCGAGATGGTGATGCCCAAGTATGTCGAGCGGCTGCAGCTCTACGAGGGCAAGGAGCCGCTCTTCCATCGCTACGGCCTGGAGGAGGAGATCTCGCGGATTCACCAGCGGAAGGTGCCGCTCAAGGGGGGCGGCTCGATCGTGATCGACCAGACGGAGGCCCTCGTGGCGATCGACGTCAACTCCGGGAGCTTCCGGACCGAGAAGAGCGCCGAGGAGAACGCCTACCAGATGAACCTGATCGCGGCCAAGGAGATCGCCCGCCAGCTGCGGCTCCGCGATCTCGGCGGCGTGATCGTCAACGACTTCATCGACATGCGGAAGGAGAAGTATCGCCGCAGCGTCGAGAAGTCGCTCCACGAGGCGATGAAGCGGGACCGGGCCCGCACCAAGATCCTCCGGACGAGCCCCTTCGGCTTGGTCGAGATGACCCGCCAGCGGATCCGGCCATCGCTGCGAAAGAGCATTTTCCAAGACTGCCCGACCTGCAACGGCACCGGCACCGTCAAGACGGCCGAGAGCATGGCGATCGAGGTGATGCGGATCCTCCACCTGGCGGTGACCCGCGAGGATGTCGCCAAGCTCGACGTCACCGTGCACGACGAAGTTGCCACCTGGCTCAACAATCGGAAGCGGCGGGAGATCACGATCTTCGAGGACGAGACCCACATCCAGCTCCACATCGACGGACAGGACGGCGTCTCCCCCGAGCACCTGGTGTTCGAGGCCTTTGATGAAAACAGCCGCACCGTCCGCTTCCCCTGAGCCAAGCCCTCTGGTCTCGATAGGCACGGGCTCACCTCGCGCGGGCTTCGGGGTGGGCCCGTGCCATCTCGCCGGACGCTCGCTCAGGCCATCGTGGCCTTC
>CALGAS010000325.1 GCA_937959175.1 uncultured bacterium
ACCTCCAGGCCTTTCGCGCCGAGTATCGGATCTGGAGCGAACTCGGCTTCCTGCCGCGGCCAGCGGCCGGATCGTCGACTCCAAGCCTGCCGCCGGCTACCGCCAAGCCGGCCGAAACCCAGCCCTGAGGCAGCGCGGGCGTGCGAGGCGTCACGAGACCGCGCTTGCCACGCACAACTCCTGATTTTAGACTAGTCAAACAGACTAGTCTACCCAGAGGAGAGCATGGTCAATGGCAACCATCGGCTTCTATCAAGCGAGGACGCATCTCTCGGAGCTGCTCGATCAGGTGGCGCTCGGGAAACGCATCCTGATCACTCGCCATGGCCGGCCGGCGGCCCTCCTCATGCCGCCACCCGCCGACAGCGCCAAGGATGCCAAAACCGTGATTGCCGAGATGAAGGCCCTGCGGCGGGGCAACACGCTGGGGAAGGGCGTGACAATCCGTGACTTGATCGAGGACGGCCGGCGATTCTGAGCCGGAGCGTTGCGGGGGGCAGATGGCGGCGGCACGAAAACGACGACGGGCAACAGCCTCGACGTTTGTGCTCGACTGCTCATTGACAGTCGCCTGGTTCTTTGAAGACGAGACCGGCCGGTATGCCGAGGCGGTCGAGGACTCTCTGGCGACAACAGAGGCCGTCGTGCCTTCGCTCTGGCCGTTGGAGGTTGCCAACGCGTTGCTGATGGGCGAACGGCGAAAGCGTGCGACGGAGGCCACCGTGACGACCTTCCTGGGCCTGCTCGCAGCCCTGCCAATCTCCGTGGACGACGCCACGGCGGGCCGCGCCTGGCCGTCGTCTCTCCACCTGGCCCGCACCTACCAGCTCTCGCTCTACGATGCGGCCTACCTGGAGCTTGCGCTCCGGCAAGGCCTGCCACTGGCAACGCTCGATGACAAACTTGCAGCAGCCGCCACCGCCGCCGGCGTGCCGGCCTACAGCCCGGGATAGCCCGGGCGGCCGCTGGTGCTCTGGCTGCCGGCCCTGGTCTACGGCCGGTGAGGTAGTCCTCGTTCGGTCCGGAAGCCTGGTAGCTCACCCGGTCGTCTTCAAAGTTCACGCGGGCTGAGTAGTTCGCGCCGGGGTTTTGGATGGCAACGCGAAACCAGCCGTCCGCCCCCTGCGTGCCCGGTGGTCTTGCGAACTCGCCACTCCAGCGTGAAGGGAACGTCGGCAATGTGAAGTGGTACGATATGCCTGGAAATCCCGCAGTCAACGCCGCTGGCCCCTTGGTCTCCGGACCTTTATCGATATGCGCCCACTCCTTTTGTCAGCACTGGCGGCGCTGGCGGCGATCGTGTCGCTCGTTCCTGCTCGCGGCCGCGGCGACGAGGCCGTCCGCCCCAACGTGCTCGTGATTCTCGCCGATGATCTCGGCTTCTCCGATCTCGGCTCGTATGGCGGCGAGATCGACACCCCGAATCTCGACCGGCTGGCCGCCGGCGGGCTCCGCTTCACGCAGGGCTACAACACGGCGCGGTGCTGGCCGACCCGGGCGGCGCTCCTGACCGGCTCGTACCCGCAGGCGATCCGTCGGGACGCCCTGCCCGGCGGCAAGGGGGGAACGTCCGGCAGGCGGCCGGAGTGGGCCGTGCTCCTGCCCGAGCGGCTCGCGGCGGCGGGCTACCGCTCCTACCACTCGGGGAAATGGCACATCGACGGCGACCCGCGGCAGCAGGGCTTTGCCCGGTCGCTCGAGGTGCTCGGCGCCGGCCAGAGCAACTATTTCGACCCCGCCGGCGTCACCGAGGAGGGCCAGCCGATCGCGGCCGGCGACGACTTCTACACGACCACCGCGATCGGCGACCACGCCGTCAGGTGCCTGGCCGAACACGCCCGCGACCATGCCGGCACGCCGTTCTTCCATTACATCGCCTTCACGGCGCCCCACTTCCCCGTTCAGGCGCCGGCCGACGTGATCGCGAAGTATCGCCAGCGGTATCTCGCCGGCTGGGACGCCGTGCGGGCCGCCCGGGCCGAGCGGCTCCGCGAGGCAGGCATCGTCACCACCGCCCGGTCGGAGCCGGAGCCCGAGATCGGGCCCCCCTACCAGCCGAGCGCGAAGACGCTCGAGCGGCTCGGGCCCGGCGAGCTCGACCGGCCGCGGCCCTGGGAATCGCTCACGGCAGAGCAGCGGGAGTTTCAGGCCACGAAGATGGCGATCCACGCGGCGATGGTCGACGTGATGGACCGCGAGGTGGGCCGGATGCTCGCCCAGCTCGAGGCCGACGGGGCCCTGGCGAACACCTTCATCCTGTTCCTGAGCGACAACGGCGCCTCCGCCGAGATCATGATCCGCGGCGAGGGGCACGATCCCGCCGCCCCGCCGGGCTCGCGGACGACCTTCCTCTGCCTCGGCCCCGGCTGGTCGACCGCCGCCAACACCCCCTTTCGCCGCCACAAGACCTGGGTGCACGAAGGGGGGATCGCGACACCCTGGATCGTCCACTGGCCCAAGGGAATCGCGGCCAAGGGGGAGCTGCGGCGACAGCCCGTGCACGCGATCGACCTTGTGCCGACGGTGCTCGAGCTCGCAGGGGTGGTCGAGAAGCCGGGGCAGCAGGCGGCAGCGGTGCACGGCCGGAGCTTTGCTGCGGCGCTTGCGAATCCCGCCGCGGCCCCTGCCCATGACTCGCTCTGGTGGTGCCATGAAGGACACCGGGCGGTGCGGATGGGCGACTGGAAAATCGTCGCAGCCCGCGGCACCCTCTGGGAGCTCTACGACCTCGCGAGCGATCGCTGCGAGACTGAAAACCTGGCCGCCGCCCAGCCCGACCGCGTCGCCGTACTCGAGCGGGAGTGGCAGCGGATCGCCGAGGAATGCCGGAGCCTGGCCCGCGGCGAGACGATCCGGCGAGGGCCCGCCCGGCCGGCCCGTGCTCGATGAGCAGGGCCGTGAGGTCGTCGATCGCCGGACATTC
>CALGAS010000326.1 GCA_937959175.1 uncultured bacterium
CGGGGGATCGTCAGGATCGTGGGCCCCATGTCGAAGCGGTAGCCCGCCTCGGAGAGCACGGCCGCCTTGCCGCCGACCCAGGCATTCTTGTCGCAGAGCGTCACAGCATAGCCGCGGGCCGCCAGGGTACAGGCCGCGGCCAGGCCGCCGAGGCCGCCGCCGACCACCACCACCCGCTCGTCATCTCCCGTCTGCCGCATGATTCCTCACCGCGTCCCGGTTCTCGAATGTCAAACGTCTTCCCGTCCCGTGGTCAGACTGCCGCCGCCGGCTGCTTGCTCACCGCCTTGGCCCTCGGCTCCCGCCGGGAGGGCGATGGCGGACTGATGCCCAGGTCTCCCAGCAACAGGTCGGTGGTGATCCGGGCCGATGAGTAGATCACCGGCAGGCCGCTGCCCGGATGGGTACCCCCGCCGACGAGATACATGCTCTCGACGTCCTCGAAGCGGTTGTGGGGCCGCATGTGGAGCATCTGGCCGAGGTCGTGGGCGAGGTTGAAGGTCGCCCCTCGGTAGATCTCGTAGCCATCCTGCCAATCGTCGGGCGTGAGCATCTTCTCGTAGCGGATCCGCTCCCGAACGCCCGTAACCCCGATCCGCTCCATTTGATCGAGGGCCACCTCCCGGAACCGCAGCGCTTCCCGTCGCCAGTCGATGTTGGGATGCCTGTGGCTGACGGGAATCAGCAGGTAGAGCGTGCTCATGCCGTCCGGAGCGAGGCTGGGATCGGTGATGCAGGCGTTTTGAACGTACATCGAAGGATCGGCCGAGAGGGCGTGGCGATGCTCGATGTCGGCGAGATTCTGCCGATAGTCCTCGGAGAGATAGATGTTGTGGTGGGCGACGTCGTCGTAGCGGCCCTCGAGGCCCAGATAGAGCATGAAGGTCGAGCAGGAGAACCGCCGCGAGGCGATCCGTCGGTCGCTCCAGCGGCGGCGGAGTTCGTCGGGCACGAGCCTTGTCATGCTCCTGGCGAAGTCGGCGTTGACGACGGTCGCGTCGGCCTCGTAGCGGCCCGCGGGCGTGCGGACGGCGGTGATCCGCCGGCCGGCAAACTCCATCTCCTCGACCGGCTCCTCGTAAAGGATCTCGACTCCCATCTCTTCGGCGATCCGAGCCATCGCGGTCGAGACGGCTCCGCAGCCACCGATCGGATGGAAGACGCCATGCTCGTACTCGAGAAAGGAGAGGATCGAGAACAGGCTTGGGCAGCGAAACGGCGACATGCCCAGATACTTCGACTGAAACGTGAACGCCAGTCGGATCCGTTCGTCGCTGAAGAAGCTGCCAAGTTCCTGATCGAGGCTCCGCCATGGCTTCAAGAGCGGCATCAGCTTGAGCAGGTCGGGATTGGCCAGGTCCCGCCACGACTGGAAGGGCTGCTCGAGGAAGGGGGCGAACCGCGAGAACTTCTCGCGGGTCGACTCCATGAATCGCGTGAACGATCCCTGGTCGGCCGGTGAGAGCCGGGCCACCTCCGCTTCCATCCGGCCGATGTCGGGCGTGGCCAGCAGTTCGCCGCCGGCCCCGAAGACCAGCCGATACTGCGGATCGAGGCGGACCATCTCCACCTCCTCCCGGAGGTCGCGGCCGCAGGCGGCGAAAATGTCTTCCAGGACCCGGGGATAAAGGAAGAAGGTCGGCCCGAGGTCGAACTTGAATCCCTCGGGCGTGGTGATCGTGCTCGTCCGTCCGCCCGGGACGGGCAGCCGCTCAATCACGCGAACCCGCAGGCCTGCATTGGCCAGGAGCATGGCACAGGCGAGCCCGCCTGGGCCTGCTCCGATGATGTTGACCGTCCGAGTCATCCGCAGCGTTCCGCCGCCGGCGCGGCTCCGCAAACGATCGCGGAGGCCGCTGAAAACGTCCGTACTATAGGACGCCACCCCGGTCGGTCAACAACCGCGGCTGCCGTCAGCCCGGTCTGTCGGCCGCAAAACGCGGTCAATAGGCGATGTAGTAGGCGTTCCGCACCGGCCGGAGGGCCCCGAAAAGCCCGCGGCGATAGAGGGGGGCGGCAACTGCCGTCGGCGCGTAGTAGGTGGTGACGGGTGCCACGACCGGCGAATACGCGACCGTTGCTGCCGGGGCATAGTTCACCACCGTCGGCGTGTAGTAGGAGGTGACGGCGACCGGAGCGACGGCCGGGGCGTAGTTTGCCGTCACCGCGACGGCTGCCGGCGCCGCGGCCACCGGCGGGGAGTAGGCGGTGACGGCGGCGTAGTTGCCCGTCGGCGTGTAGTTGGCGACATAGGCCGGGGCGGCGGCCACCGGAGCGGCGACGACCGGCGCGGCCACCACCGGACGCAGCGTCGAATAGTAGACGACCTGGGCATCGGCAAAGCCAGCCGACAGGGCGAAGCACGCCACCGTCAGCCCGGGGATCATGCAGCGGAGAAACCTGTTCATCGCGTCCTTTCCTAGGTGCCTGTCCTGTGTTCTTCGATGCCGCGGCGACATGGCTGCCGGGCGGTTCGGTCATGGGTACGGGGCGGCCGGGTCACATGGCCACCATTGCCAATGGAGGATACGCACGCTTGGCAGCCGGTTCAAACGGCCGGTAAAGTCTGCCAGCCCGTCCGGCAAGTTGGGAAAGCGGCGGGCGATGCGGCGGCCAAAGCCCTCTCCAGACCACTTCCCCCGCCACCTTCGCAGAAAACGACACCTTGCACGCATCCCCGGCACCCGCCAGCCCGGCCAGCCGCTCCCTAGCGGTCGGCTTTCAGGTTCTGCTGGTGGTGCGGGTTTTGACGGTGCTCAACGACAACCTCGCCCGCTGGCTGGTGATCGGCCTCGGCAAGCGGGCGGCGGCCTCTTCCGGAGCGACCGAGGCGGCGGTGCTGGCGGTCGGGACAGTGATCTATGTGTTGCCCTTTATCCTGTTCGCCTGGCTCGCCGGCTGGCTGGCCGACCGGTTCGCCAAGCGGTCGATCGTGGTCGGCGGCAAGTTCGCCGAGATCCTGATCGGTGGCGGCACCGCGGCGGTGGTCTGGTGGGGCGCGGCTGCCGGCCCGGTGGTGCTCGGGATGCCGGCGGGCCTCTGGCTGCTGCTCGGCATGATCGGCCTGTTTGCCGTCCAGACGACGCTCTTGAATCCGAGCCTGTTGGGCACGATCCCCGAGACCGTGCCAACGCCGAAGCTCTCGGCGGCCAACGGCGTCTTCGCGATGGTCTCCCTGGCGGCGACGCTTGCGGGCATGGCGGCGGGCAACTGGCTGGCCGACGCCACCTGGCTCTCCGGCGAGCCCGACCCCGCCCGACCGCTGCCGGACTGGCTGGCAACGCTCCCGGGTGGCCATGCCCTGCCGGCCGCGGCGCTGCTGGCGGGGATCGCCACGCTCGGATGGCTTGCCTCGCTGCTCTTGCCGCGGATTCAAGCGGCCGACCCGACCGCCCGCTTTCCGGCCAACGCCCTCTCGGCGACCTTCAGGGATCTCGGGCAGCTGCTCCGGGCCCCGAAACTCGCCGGAGCCGCGGCCGGGATCGTCTTCTTTTGGGCGTTGGCCGCCGTGGCCCAGCTCAACGTCGATCAATACGCCTACGAAAGCGGGGCGACGAGCCAGGGCGAGATCGTGCCCCTGCTGGTGGCGCTGGTCGGCGGGATTGGGGCGGGCAGCCTGATCGCCGGTCGGCTCTCTCGGCGGGGCATCGACCCCGGCTCGAAGGTCGACCTCGGCTTCGTGCCGCTCGGCGGCCTCGTCATGACGATCGCCTGCGTGGCCCTGGCCCTCTCGTCGAGCGATGTCTTCGGCGGTGACGCGGGGACGACGCTGCGGCTCGTGCCGCCGATCATCTGGCTGGCGGTGCTCGGGATCGGGGCGGGGATGTTCGACGTGCCGCTGGAGGCCTTCATCCAGGAGCAGAGCCCGGCCGGCCGGCTCGGCACGGTGCTGGCCTCGACCAACCTGCTGGTCTTCGCGGGGATGCTGCTCTCCTCGATCGGCTACTACGGCCTGCGGGTTCCGGTCGGGCCGGTCGAGGCTGCCGCCCCGCTGTTTTCCGCCCGCGGCGTCTTCGCCCTCTTCGGCCTGCTCGCGCTCGCGGCGACCGGGGCGGCGATCTGGGCGGCCCCCCGGGCCTCGCTGCGGATCTTCGTCGGGAGCATCGTCCATGCCACCTGGCGGTTTCGCACCCGCCACGAGGAACGGGTGCCGCTGACCGGCCCGCTGGTGATCGTGGCCAACCACCTCTCCTGGCTCGACGGCTTCCTCCTGCCGCTGGTGGCACCACGGCCGGTCCGAATGGTCGTCTACGGGCCGAACATCAAGGGAAAGTTCCTCAACATGCTGGCCGGGCAGTGGCGGTTCGTCCTCTTCGACCCGAAGCCCAAGTCGATCGGCCGGGCCCTCAAGAGCATCCAAACCGGCCTGGCCGACGGCGACTGCATCGGCATCTTCTGCGAAGGCGGTATCTCCCGGACCGGTCAGATCATGGGCTTCAAGCGGGGCCTCGAATGGCTTCTCGAGCGAGTCGAGTCGCCGATCCTGCCCGCCGCGATCGATGGGATGTGGGGCAGCCTGCTTTCCTATTCCGAGGGTCGCTTCTTCGCGAAGTGGCCCAGGGGGCTACGGCGGCGGGTGACGCTCACCTACGGCTCGCCCCTGCCTGTCGGCACGCCGACCGGCAAAGCCCGGCTCGCGCTCCAGGAACTGACCGCCTCGGTCGTCTGCCATCGGATGCGGTCGCGGCGGCCCCCGCGGGACTTCCCGGGCGACTGGGCGGCCGCAGCGGCCGAGGCCGAGGCCTTCGACGGGGCCTGCCTGCTGAAGCGGACCGATCGGCTGGCCGCCTCCCTCGCTGCGGGCGACCCGCTGCACGCGACCCTCGGCAGCCACGGCAGCCGGCTGCTGGGGATTCCCGCGACCTCGATCGACGCAGCCGCCCCCGCCGCCGAGTTGCTCCGAGAACTTGTCGCCAGCCGGGCGACGATTTGGCTGGCCCGGGTCGAGCAGGTCGAGCAGGTCGCTGCCGCAACTCCCCCGGAGCCCGGCCTCGCCGGCCATCTGGCGGCCGTCGTGATGCCGATTGGCTCGGCGGCCGACCTCCCCTGGGCCCGCCACGCGGCCGAGCGGTTTCGGGAGGCCCACGGCATCGAGCCGGTCGTCGCCTACTGCCCGCGGGAGGCGGGCTGTCTTGTGGCAATGAACACTCCGCCGGCCCGTTCCCCCGGAGACTTCGAGGCCACCTGCAAGCCTGGCACCCTCGGCCGCGTGCTTAACGGCGGCGTCGTCTGGCCTCACGCGGCCTGGCGGCAGCCGCTGGGGCTCCCCTCGCTTGCAGCCGAGGGCATTCCCGA
>CALGAS010000327.1 GCA_937959175.1 uncultured bacterium
GGCCAACGCGGCTTTTCCAGGGATGCCGATCAGGGCCGGCTGAACCTCCGCACCTTCAGCTTCGCCACCGGCGACGTCGTCGACGGCCCGCACAGCGGCGAGTCGGACGGCTCCGTGATGGCCTACAACTACCGCCTCATTCTCACCCGCGATCCGGCGAACCGGATCATGGTGCAGAAACCCGAGAACTACGATCCCGCACTCGCACAGGCAGCCGGCGGAGGCGGCTTCGTGCCGAATCTGCCCAACGACAAAGTCGCCTGGAACGGCGGCCGGCTGATCGGGCCGCAGAACGAGTATCCCGGCGGGGACTGGCCCGACCGGGAGCGGATCTCACGCCTCTATCTCGATGCCATGGTGATGCGTCTCTGGTGGTTGCAGAACGACCCCACGGCTCCTCGAGGCGAGCGGGAGCAGTTCGCCGGCTACGGGCTCGCCGCCGATGAGTTCTCCGACAACAATCACCTGCCCTACGAGATGTATGTCCGCGAGGCCCGCCGGCTGGTGGGCCGCTACGTGTTCCGGGAGTCGGACAACCTCGTCGCCGAAGGCATCGCCCGCACGCCCATCCATGCCGACAGCATCGCGATCACCGACTGGCCGATGGACTCCGTGGCCTGCCTGCCCGGCGACGGCAACTTCTTCCTCGCCGAGGAATCCCGCCCCGCGCAGGTGCCCTACCGCTCCATCCTCACCAACGAGGTCGAGAACCTGCTGGTGCCCGTCGCGATCAGCGCCTCGCACGTCGGCTGGGGAAGCATTCGTCTGGAGCCCGTCTGGATGCAGCTCGGTGAAAGTGCCGGCCACGCGGCCGCCTTGGCGGTGAAAACCAAGACATCCCCTGCCACGCTCGATCCCGACGCCTTGCTTCGAACGCTCGTCACGAGCCGCGTGATGGTCTCATTCTTCAACGACACGGACGTGACCAGCAACGACCCGCGGATCCCGGCGGCCCAGTATTTCGGCACGAAAGGGTTTTTTGCCTCCTACGACGCCGCCCTCGGCGAGCCGCTGACCGAAGGCATGAAGGCCGTGTGGGAAGACGGCATCCGGAAACTCGACGAGGGCACGCTGGAGCCGATGCCCCTCGCGAAAGCCGTCCACGCCGCCGGCATGGAGCCATCGCCTGCCACGGGTCAAAGCCGCGGGGATTTTCTGCTGGCTGCGTTCAGCCGCCTTTCAAGGCCTTAGGCTCGCGTCGCGCATCCGGCCATGGCGACGGGCTCCTTCGGAGTTCAAGCGTGTCACGCTCGGCGGAACCGAATAAGTGTCTCAGTGACGACTGACCTGCCCCGCTTAAACTGTGC
>CALGAS010000328.1 GCA_937959175.1 uncultured bacterium
AGCGAGATGCTCTTGGAGTGCGCGGAGAACTCGGGGGCGTAGCGGCTCTGGATCGTGGCGAAGCCGCTCGAGGCGGTGCCCCGGTGGGCGGCCCGCAGCGAGTACTCGAAGACGTGCGTGCCCCGGGGGAGCCGCTCGAAGAAGAGCCGGGTGGAGGCGTCGCGGATCGCCAGGTACCAGCCGGCACCGTCACCCCACCGCCAGCCGGAGAGGACGTCGACCGGCTCGGTCAGGCTCGGCCGGTGGTCGGCCAGCTCCAGAAACTCGTAGTCGCGGTCGCTGGTCACCACCAGCCGCACGACCAGCTCGTCGCCGACCGCGACAACCACCCCGTCGCCCCCCGCCGGGGCCACGTCCCCGGCCCTGGCGAGGGGCACCAGTTCCGGTCCGGCCTTGGTGAAACGTTTCACGAACAGCTGCTTCTCGATGGCCAGTTCCTCGCGGCCCGCCGCCGCGACGTTCGCGATGTCATCGAGATACTGCCAGTGGACGCCGCCGAAGGCGAGGCCCTTATCCGGCTTTTCGAGCGTCACCTCCGCCATCGCCGGCGTGATCTCGCGGCGGACGAAGCGGGTTTCGAAGAAGCCGGTGCCCGCCTCGACATTGTCGGGGGTGATCGTCTCGTCGCCGACCGTCACCCGTACGAGCTCCTGCGAGCCGAGCAGGTCGCCGCCCCGGCCCAGCAGCGCCCCGACGGCGTCGGCCGTCGCCCGGCTGCCCGGCCAGCGGCTCGTCCGCTTCTGCGAGAGCAGCCAGACCTGGAGGGCCTCGACCGCGTCGGCATCGCCGGCCACCTCGTCGAAGGCCTCGATCATGATCGCCTGGGTGGCGATCGGGGCGTGGGCCCAGCTCCACCAGCCGGGGTGCCGGTCTCGCCACCACATCCCCTGCCAGGAATCCGCTTCCTCGCCGGGCTTCACATCGGCATCGACCGCCCGCTGCCGGAGGCTGTCGATGATCGAGAGGGCCGTCGGCTTATCGCCAAAGCGGGCCAGGGCGATCGCCAACTGTCCCTGAGAGAGCCGCGGGTCGATCTTCATCCAGGACTTCTTCGCGACCTTGAAGGCCCAGCGAATCGCCTCGGCGGCCTCGTCCTCCGGCGGGATGTCGTCGGCAAAGAAACTTCGGGCGTAGAGAGCGGCGACGCCGATTGGCGTGAGCACGATCTCGTTGGGCGTGTCCTTCCAGCGGGCGAGGGCCTTTTGCCGCTCCTCGACGAGCCGGCCGTCGAGCCAGGGAAGCGCCTCGAGGGCGAGTTCGACATCGATGTCGACACCCGCCGCCCGCAGCCGGCCAAAGCCGGCGATGATCCCCAGCGTCACCGAGTCGCAGGTCCGGCCGCCGGGAAACCAGGCCCAGCCGCCGTCGGCGGTGCGGAGATTTTCCAGCCGCGCGAGGGCGGTCCGGGCCTCGTTGTCGGCTCGGTTGGCATCGAACAAGAGCGCGATCCGGGCCCGGGCCTCCGACTCGTCCGTCGCCTCGCGGACCCAGGGCGTCTCGGCGAGCAGGGTCGTGACGAGCTCGGTGTTCTTCTCCAAGGGGCTTGTCAGGGCGTCGCCGCCGGCCTGCTTCCACTGCTCGAAGATCCTGCCGATCCGCGGGTCGCTCGTCGCCAGGTGCCGGGCCAGCGTGTTGGCGTAGAGCCGCGTGAACAGGCACTCGGTGCTCTCGTCGACGCTCTCCATGATCACCGGCAACGCGAGCACGCCGTACCAGGCCGGGTTCGACGCGGCCTGGACGACGAGCGACTGGCTCTGAATGTCGCTGCCGCCGGCAGGGTCGGCGGTCTGGGCCAGCCGTTCGAGCGACACCTTCCGCGTGCCCGGGCCACGGATCGTGATCGGGATGGTTTCCGTGACGGGAACCCGCCGCGGGAGAACCACGACGAAGGCCTCCTCGCCGTCGGCAGCCTGCCTGCCCGAGGCGTCGGCGGAGCCGGTCGCGAGATACCTGAGCACGTCGGTGCCGTCGGCCACGCGGACGGTGAACACGACCGGCTTCGACTCACCGGCGGCGAGGTCGAAGGGCTGCTCGGTCGGCCCGTCAATCAGGCCGTTCCGCGAGGCGTCGGTACGGGCATCGGCAAGCGCGAATCGGACGGTGCCGGCGAGCCGGCCGGTCGAGGTGTTGCTGACCTTAACCGGAATCTGGACCAGATCGCCCTCGCGGAGAAACCGCGGCACGAGCGGCTCGACCATCAGGTCCTTGGCCGAGATGCAGGTGTCTTGAAGGGTGCCGCTGCGGAGGGCGGCGTCGTGGGCCAGGCCCTTGAACTGCCAGGTCGTGAGCGTGTCGGGGAGGGTGAACTCGATCGTCACGATCCCGTCGTCGCCGCTCGAGAGCGTCGGCAGAAAGAAGGCGGTCTCAACGAGATTTTTCCGCGGAGGCGGCGCAGCCGCGGTGCCGTCCCCGTCAGCGGACTGCTGCCCCGGGCCTTCGCCAGCCTCGGCATCGGCCCGGTTGGCCGCCTTGTCCATCTCCTCGGGTGCCCCCCGTGACCTGGCTGCCATCGCCAGCGGAGCCGCATCGGCCATCATCCCGCCCCCGAGTCCGAAGGCGGCGCCCGCCATCATCATGCGGGGCTGCCCGAAGCCCCAGCCCTGGGGGCCGAAGGGGCGGAGCAGTTCGCGGAAGGTCATCGCGGGCACGCCGCGGGAGGACACGGCGAAGCTCCCGCGAATCTGCTGGAAGCCCTCAGGCCCGTTGGTGAAGGCCAGGTTCAGCCAGCCCGCTTCACGGCGAAACAAACCCTGCAGCCCGCCGCCCGGCCAGGCGTGGGGAGCGAGGGCGTCGAGCGACTGGTCGTACAGCAACGCCAGCAGTTCAGCCGCCACCGGCGCCGCCGGCCCGGCGACGGGATCGGCCACGCTCGAAATCTTCGCCCGCCAGACCTCCTTGGTCCCGGGTTCGGTCTTCCGTGTGAACCGCTCCCACTCGATGGCGAGCTGCTTGTTAGTCCAGGGCACGTCGACCGTCTGCGTGCGGACGTGCAGCCGCCCGTCGCGGACCAGCCAGGCCCGCACGGTGAAGCCGCCCCGGTTGGCCTCCGTCGCCTCGAAGGCCACCGGCCACTGCGTCCGGCCCGGCTCGGTCCAGAACCGCTTCAAGACTTTGCCGCTCTGCGAGATCTCGACGAGCGACCGTCCTGTTTTGTAGCCCGTGCCGATCAGGGCCTGAAACTCGGATCCTGGCTCGACGGAGGTCTTTTCGGCCTTCATCACGAAGGGCCGCTTCACGCCGTAGGAGGTGGCCGCCGGATCGACGACCTCGATCAGCCGCGTCGCCTTGACCGCGGGCACGTTGCCAGCCGCCGGAATCTCAAACGTCGCCCGGTAGATGCCCGCCGGCAGGTTGGCGGTGGCGATCGTGCGGCCGGTCGCCTGCTCGGTAGCAGCCGGCTCGTCGAAGACCGCCTCGCCGGCGGCCCAGGTCTCGGGATCGGCCGGATCGGGCTCGGGCGGCCGGGGCGGAACGCGGCCCGCCCGGCCGCGGCCAAACCTCGGCATCGGCCTTGGCCGCCCGCCTGTGAGATCACCGCGGGCAACCTCGGCCGGCTGGACGAGCCGGTGAACCGTCAGTCGGCCCTCGGCCGCCCGCGGCTGGCCGTCGAGCGTGGTTGTCGTGACCGTAATCGCGACGGCCGCCGGCTCGCCGCTCGCTTCAGCCTGCCAGTCGGCCGCGGTGACCGTCGCCTCGACGTCGGTGTAGCCCGCGTTCACGTTCCGCTCGTCGCTACGGGTCTCGCCGCCGGGATCGGTGACGTCGGCCACGACGCGGTAGGTGAACACCGGCAGTGACTCCTTCGGCACCGAGCGGTCGGGCCGAACCGGGAACACCACAGTGAACGCCCCGCGGGCGTCGGTCGTGGCCGTGCCGCGGGCGATCCGCTGAGCTCCGCCATCGAAGGGCAGCCAGGGGAAGAAGCAGCGGCACCAGATCGGAAACCGCACCGTCCGCTCGACCCGCCAGCGGACGGTTGCGTCGGCCACGGGCAGGCCGGTGTAGGTCTCGGCCGTGCCGACGAGGGTGGCCTCCCCGCCGAGCGGCACGCTTTTTTCGGGCGGGGCGAGCGTCACCTGGAACTTCGGCCGCTTGTACTCCTCGACGCGGACGGCCGTTGCCCCCCGCGTGCCCGCGGCCCGAGCCTGAATCGACCACTGCCCCGGCAGGCAGCCGGCTGGAATGGAGAAGCTTCCGTTGAACGAGCCATTGGCGTTGGTCGTGTGCCGGGCCGTGGCAACCTCACGGCCGTTGGCGTCTCGCAGCACCACCTCGACGCCAACCTCCGCGATCGCGGCGTACCTCGCCTCGGCCTGCTCACCGCCGGCGACGATCCCCTTGTAGAACACGACCTGGCCCGGCCGATGGATGCCGCGGTCGGTGACGAGCACGATCGACTTGACGGCGTCCGACACCACGTTGGTCCGGACGCTGGTCGAGCCGGTGGCCACCGTCTGCTCGCGGCCGGCCACCGCCGCCTTCGCCACGACCACGAGGTCACGGCCCTGCTCGGCCTCGATCTCGAAGCGGCCCTCGGCGTCGGTCTTCACCGCCGCGGCCTCCATGAAGGCCTGACGGTTCCCCTGCCGCTGGCGGCCGTAGACCTGAACGGCCGCATCTTCGACCGGCTCACCGCTGGCCAGATCGACCACGTGGCCGGCAAGCGTGCCTCGTCCCTGCCGCCGGCCCGGCCGCACGGCCGCGACCGGCTTGCCGGCGGCCGCCGCGACGTCGCGGGCAAAGACGGCCCGCTGCTGTTCGGTCACGATCGCCAGGCGAGTCACCCAGACCATCGTCACCGCGACGACGTTGTCCTTCCCGCCGAAATCGGCTGCGTGGCTGGCGATCACCCAATACGCCCCGGGTTCGAGCGTGGCGGCATCCAGGGCGGCTTCGACGGGGATCTCCTCGGATCGCGATTGGTAGTCAGCCGTGGCCGGCAGGTCAGCGACATGCTCGCGGATCGCCGGCAGGGCGAGAATCGCCGCCCGGTCCTGGTCGTCGAGCCAGCCGGCGTGGGGCTTGCCCGCCTTCAACCGGCCGAGCCAGTCGGCCTTGGCGACCCGGAGGTGCACCGTGGCCAGATTGCGATAGGTGACGCGAATCGCCGGGAAAGGGGCCGCCCAGGCCCGCTCGGTGGAGAGCGACAACTCCTTGGCCTCGATCCTGGCGACGAGGTTCGCGCACTGCGCCCCACCGTGGCTCTCCGGGTGGGCGGCCGCGGCCTTGGCCGCGAGTTCCCGTGCCGCCACGAAGTCGCCCCGGCCGTGGATCAGGCTCGCCAGGTGAAAGGTCGCAA
>CALGAS010000329.1 GCA_937959175.1 uncultured bacterium
ATGTTGCGGCCGGTTCGGGAGGGAATGTTGTAGACACAGATCGGAATCTCGACCGCCTCGGCGAGGGCCTTGAAGTGTTCGTAGATTCCTTCCTGCGTCGGCCGGTTGTAGTACGGCCCGACGACGAGGGCCGCATCGGCGCCGGCCCGGGCGGCAAACTTCGTGAGCCGGACGGCCTCGGCCGTCGAGTTGCTGCCCGTCCCCGGCATCACGAGCATCCGGCCGGCAGCGGCCTCGACGCTCTCGGCGATCACCCGCTCGTGCTCCTCGTGGGTGAGGGTGGGCGATTCACCGGTGGTGCCGACCGGACAGATGCAAGTCGTGCCGGCGGCGGCCTGAAAATCGATCTGCTCCTTGAGTCGCTTGGAATCGATCGCCCCGTCACGAAAGGGGGTCACCATGGCGACCGAGAGGCCGGCGAATCGTTCGGCACGGGTGGGCATCGGAGGGCTCCGGGGGAGGGGGCCGAAACGGCGAGTTTGCCGCTTCAACCCCGGCCGCGCGAGAATATGATTTTCGGGTCAGTCCGGCAAATGGTCGGGCGGCACCGCCGAAACAACCGCCGGCGATTCATTCCAGGACGGCCACCTGCATGCCGCAGCGCGATCACTCCGAGACACACGTCCTTTCTCCATGCGGCCGGCCGACGGTGCGGCGGGGGCGGCCGAGAGCGGAGGCGACGGCCGCCGCCGAGCAGGTCGTGGCAGCCGGCGGCAGCCGGGCGGCTGTGGGCATGGTGCTCGGCACCGGGATGGGCGGGCTCGTCGAGCGGCTCGCGGATGCCTGGACGATGCTTGGGGTCGAGACCGGCTGGCTGGCCCGCTCGACGGCGACCGGCCATGCCGGCCGGATCGCCTGCGGCACGGTCGACGGGGTGCCGGTGGTGATGCTGCAGGGCCGGGTCCACGGCTATGAAGGCTTCCCGCCGGAGATGCTCACCCGCGGCGTCGAACTGCTGGCGGCCCTCGGCGTGCGGCGACTGCTGGTCACCAACGCGTCAGGCGGTCTGCGGCCCACGATGACCAGCGGCGAACTGGTGATCCTCAGCGACCACATCGACCTCGTTCGCAAGCCCTGGGGCGACGCGCTCGAGCCATGCCCGACGGCGGCTGGCGACATCCACGCGGCCCTCTACGACTCCGACCTCGGCGAGCGAGCCTTCGTGGCAGCCCGGCGGGCCGGGGTGATCGCCCGGCGGGGCGTCTACGCCTTTTTGTCGGGCCCGAGTTATGAGACGCGGGCCGAGTATCGGATGCTGCGGCGAATCGAGGCCGACGTGGTCGGGATGTCGACGGTGCCCGAGATCGTGGCGGCGGCGCGGATGGGGCTCGAGGTGGTTGCCTGCTCGGTGGTGACCAACGTTGCCCGTCCCGACGCCCCCGAACACACCGACGCCGAGGATGTCTGCCGGCTGGCCGCCGACGCGGCCGATGGCGTCTGGGCGATTCTTCGGGAACTCGTGCAGGACGCCGGGCCGCCTGCGGCTCCGGCCGCAAACGAGTAGTCGGGCTGTAATGGGCGGGCTGTGATGAAGATCCTCCTCACCAACGACGACGGCATTGACGCCCCCGGCCTCGCTGCCCTGGCGGCGGCGGCCCGTTCGCTCGGGGGCGATCCGGTAATCGTGGCGCCGGCCGAGTGCCATTCCGGCTGCGGGCATCGGGTGACGACCGGCCGGTCGCTGGCAGTCGCGGAACTCGGCACCGGCCAGTATCGAGTGGAGGGCACCCCGGCCGACTGCGTGCGGCTAGCGCTGGCGGAGCTCGCGCCGGAGGTGAGCCTTGTGCTCTCGGGGATCAACGCTGGTGGCAATCTCGGCGCCGACATTCATCACTCCGGGACGGTCGCCGCTGCCCGCGAAGCGGCCCTCCACGGTCGGCGGGCCGTGGCCGCGTCGCACTACCACCGCCGCGGCACGACGCTCGACTGGCCGCGGGCTGCCGCCTGGCTCGAGACGGTGCTGGCCGCACTTCGCGACGAGCCGACGTCCGCCGGTGAGTTTTGGAATGTCAATCTGCCCGACCTCGACCCCGGAGCCCCGTACCCGCCGGTCGTCACGTGCCGCGTCGACCCGTCGCCCTTCGCCCTCGACTACCGTCTTGCCGACGGCGGCTGGCACTACGACGCCAGCTATCAAGATCGGCCGCGGGTCGCGGGCGGCGATGTGGACGTCTGCTTTTCCGGCGGCATCGCGGTCTCGCGGCTGAGGGTGGTCTAAAGGTCGCCCAGCCGGCAAGGCCCGGGAACCCTGGAATTGCTGTCCCAGAGGTGCCGATCTATACTTTCTACGATTGTTGTGGTCCGCCGATCGACCCTCTGGGTCCGCGTCGGCCCCGCTTCTCGGGGCCGGCGGCGACGCGGGTGTTTTCCAACGGAGCGATCCAATGGCGAACTGCGCGAAAAAGGGGACATCCCCCTTTTTCCGGGCGGCCTGGTTCCGCGTGGCAAAATTGCTCTGCAGAAAAGGGGGATGTCCCCTTTTTCTCATGCTTGTGGCTCTGCCCGCGGCGGCCGGGGAGAAGGTGTCGTTCAACCGCGACATCCGGCCGATCATGTCCGACACCTGCTTCCACTGCCACGGCAACGATGCCGGCGCGCGGGAGGCGGGCCTGCGGCTCGACGTCCGGGAGGCGGCCCTGGCCGAGACCGAGGGGGGCGTGGTCCCGATCGTGCCCGGCGATCCCGACTCCAGTGCCATCATCGAGCGGATCTTCGACAGTGGCGACCCGATGCCACCGGAATCGGCACATAAGCCGCTCACCGACGAGCAGAAGGATCTCTTCCGCCGCTGGGTCGCGGAGGGAGCCGTCTACGAGCCGCACTGGGCGTACGCCCCGCTGAATCGGCCGCCGCTGCCGGTGGGCAGCGCGGGGAAGAACCCGATCGACGCCTTCATCGAGGCGGAGCTTGCCGAGGCGGGGCTGACGGCCTCGCCGGAGCCGACACCGGAGGTGCTCGAGCGGCGGCTCGCCCTCGACCTCACCGGGCTGCCGCCCGAGGCGGCCCTGGCCGGAGACGGCCCGCGGCCCACCGGCGACGCCCTCGTCGAGGCGCTGCTCGCCTCGCCCCACTACGGCGAGCGGATGGCGGTCTGGTGGCTCGACATCGCCCGCTACGCCGACACCGTCGGCTTCCACGGCGACCAGAACCAGCGGATCTTCCCCTACCGCGACTATGTCATCGAATCATTTCATTCCAACAAGCCGTTCGACGAGTTCACTCGCGAGCAGCTCGCCGGCGACCTGCTGCCGAATCCGACGACCGAGCAGCTCGTGGCCACCGGCTACAACCGGCTCAACATGATGACCCGCGAGGGGGGCGCGCAGCCCAGAGAGTATCTCGCCAAGTATGGGGCCGAGCGGGTGCGGAGCGTGGCAGCCGCCTGGTTTGGAAGTACCTTCGGCTGCGCCGAGTGCCACGACCACAAGTTCGACCCGATCACCTCCCGCGACTTCTACCAGTTGCAGGCCTTCTTTGCCGACATCAAGCAGTGGGGCGTCTACCGCGACTACGGCTCCTCCCCCGAGCCGGAACTCCGCGGCTTCAACAACGACTATCCCTTCCCGCCGGAAATCCAGGTCGAGAGCCCGTGGCTGACGAAGCGGCATGACGAACTACGGCAGCGGCTGGCCGCCGATCTGGCTGCCGCCGCGAACCGGCTGGCCACCGACCCGGCAGCGGGGAAGGCCCGGGAGCGGTGGGAGGCCGATACGCGGGCCTTTCTGGAGCAACACCCCGACGGCTGGCTGACGCTGGCGGCCGCGGAGGCCCGCGTCGTCAAGAAGGGCAAGCGGGTCGAGAACAAGGATGTCGCGGTCTCGCCGGCCGGGGTGGTCTCCTCGACCGCCGCGCTCGGGGGCGACGAGGCTGTGGAGATCGCGGCCGACCTGGCCGGCCTGCCGACCATCGCGGCGGTCAGGCTGGTGGTTCCGGCTGAGGCCCTCAAGGCCGAGGCGACGCAGGCGGTCGCGGCGGGGAAACACCGGACGCTGGCAGTGGAGGTGCGGCCGGCCAAGGGTAAGCCGCGGCCGGTCAAGCTGCGGGCGGGCGAGGCGACCGCCTACCGGCCAACGTTCCGTTCGGGCCAGCAGCTTCCGGGCCTCTCCAGCGAATGGCGGCTGCCCTCCACGATCCCGCAGGGCAAGCCGCTCGAGGCGGTCTGGCTCGTCGATCCGGTGGCGGTCAGTCCGGGAGACCGGCTGGTCGTCACGCTCGGGGGCGAGGGGCGGCTGCCGGTCGCGGTTTCGGTCTCACCGCTCGGGGAAGTCGAGCCGCTGGCGGTCGCGGCTCCGGCCGACCGGGTGGCTCTCTCGATGGCCGCCTCGGGCCGTTCGCCGGACCAGGCCGCCCGCGTGTCGGAGCTCTTCCTGCTTTCCACGGCCCACGACCACGACGTCTACGAGCGGGCCCGCGGCCTCGGCACCGAGCTGGCCGCCCTCTTCGGTGGGCGGGCCTGGACCCTCGTGACCGAGGCCGTCGCCGATCCGCTGCCCGTTCGCGTGCTGCCCCGCGGCGACTGGCAGGACGAGACCGGGCCGGTCGTCCTGCCGGCGACGCCCTCCTTCCTGCCCGGCCGGATTGAGAGCACGCCGGACCGCCGGCTGACCCGGCTCGACCTCGCCAACTGGCTGATGTCGGATGCCAACCCGATCACCGCGCGGGCCGTCGTCAACCGGCTCTGGGCGATGTTCTTCGGGCGGGCCTTGAGCACCGCGGTCGACGATCTGGGATCCCAGGGTGAGCTTCCCAGCCATCCGGAGCTGCTCGACTGGCTGGCCTGCGAGTTTCGCGAGTCGGGCTGGGACATCAAGCACATCGTCCGCCTGATCGTCACGAGCCAAACCTACCGCCAGTCGAGTTCGCTCGACCCGGCGGCCCTGGCGGTCGATCCCGCCAATCGGCTGCTCGCCTCCCAGAATCCGCGGCGGCTGGAGGCGGAGTTCGTCCGCGACAACGCCCTGGCGATCGCCGGGCTCTTGAACCTCGCCGAGATCGGCGGGCCGAGTGTGAAGCCCTACCAGCCGGCCGGCTACTACGCGGCCCTCCAGTTCCCCAACCGGAAGTACGTGGCCCACACCGACCAGCGGCAGTGGCGACGGGGGGTCTACATGCACTGGCAGCGAACGTTCCTCCATCCGATGCTCGCCAACTTCGACGCGCCCGCCCGCGACGAGTGTGCCGCGGCCCGCGTCGTCAGCAACACGCCCCAGCAGGCGCTGACACTCCTCAACGACCCTGCCTTCGTCGAGGCGGCCCGGGCCCTGGCCGCCCGGGGGCTGGCCACCAGCGGGGCCGAT
>CALGAS010000330.1 GCA_937959175.1 uncultured bacterium
GCAAGCGCCAGGTTGTGGGCGGCATGACGCGGCAGGTAGGCATTGATCACCACCCCGTCACCCTCCGCCCCAAATCGCATGTGTGACACGAGGGCCCGCAGCATGTTCGGCAGCCGCATGACGAGTATCCGGCCGAAGGGATGCGGGTTGAGCGCCGCGCAATAGACCTCGATCGTGTCAGCCAGGCCCTCCACGCGGCCGGTGAGCATGGGGGCCAGTGTCTTGGCGGGCATGTCGAGCGTGGCGATCGCGTCGAGTTCCAGGTAGCAGTTGTCGGCGAAGTGGGCCGACAGGGCGGCGGCCTTGAGCGACTCTCCGAAGAAATCCTCCAGGGGCTCGGCCAGCTTGGCCAGCGAACCGGCCAGCACCACCCGGCCCTGGGTCAGCAGGTAGTGCGGCGAGCCGAACAGCGTGACGTGACGATCGGCATCGAGCAGCGTCACAAGTCGCTCGAGCTCCGAAGGAAGATTGGCTTGGAGGGCCGCCGAGCCGCGGCCCCGCCCATCGCGGGACTGCGTGACGATTGCGTTGATCAGCGGGGTGCCGGCGGCGGGGGCTGCCCCGCCGAGCTGCAGGCTGGTCACCAGCGTGGCATTGGCCGCCACGACCAAAACGCGGCCCTCCTCCCAAGACGGCAGCCAGAAGGAATACGGCTTGCCAACGTAGACCACCTCGCCCTCGACCGGCGTGGCGGTGGTCGGCCCCCAGGCCCGTCGCCGGGCGGCATCGTCGGACGGGCCGCTCCGTCCCTCGGCGAGGTGAATCGCATAGCCGCCCAGCACTGTCTGATCCGGCCCCGCCTGCCAGCCGGCCTGGAGAAACTCGATCCCTTCCCGGCCGCATCCGCACCAGGCCGTCAGCTGCTCGAGGCCGGCCTGGGTCTGGGGCCCGAGCGACTTCACAAACAAGACTCCCTCGGCGTCGGCCACGACCGCCGCCGGCCGCGCCAGCAGAATGAGTTGCGACCCTGGCGGCAGGAAGGCCAGCGTGGGGCGAGGCCCGTCGGTCGGGGCGGCCCAGGGGAGATCGGGGTCGTCGACGATCACCTGGCGAGCCTCCGCCGCCCCCTCGTCAGCCGGCCGCTTCGACGGCTGGGGGTCGCTGCCTCCGGCCGCCTTCTGCCCTGCCGGCTGATCAGCCGCGTCAGCGGCGGAGTCGTCAGGCGGGGCCGGCTTGGGAGGACGATCGGGCTGGGGCGTCGGCCGACGAATCGGCCGCACGGCCACCTCTTTGCTTTTCCAGAGGCTGCCCAGATCGAACCGGGTGGCCACGATGGCGGCAGTGACCGCGAGGATCGCCACGGTGATTCCGCCCCCAATGAGCCGGAGCCGGGCAGCCCGCCGCCGCATCAGTCGGGCAGCCCGGCTCTTTGCGGGATCATCAACCCCTGGGCGGCTTGCAGCCGCGGGCTCTGCTGCCGAGCTCCCTCGCGAACTCCGCCCTGCCAACGCCGGGCCGAGGGCGGAGAAGTCAGGGAGTTCATCCGTATCTTGCGTCGCCGCCGTCCCGAGAAGTTCCTCCCGCGGGATGGCCGTCGGCCGAGCCGGCAGAGCCGCCGCATCACTGGCGGCGAGGCCCAGCGAGGCCGCTACCAACGTTGCCGCGGCCGCCGCGTCGGCTGGACGATCTGCCGGGTCGCGTGCCATCAGTTGACCAATCACCGCCGCCATCCGGGCGGTCGCCCCTTGTTGCTGCAGCTTCGCGGGATTGATCCCCCTCTCAGACACCTGCCGCAGAATCTCTTCGGGATTGCGGCTCGCAAACGGAGGTCGGCCAACCAGGAGCGTCGCCAGCACCGCCCCGATCGCATAGACATCGGTGCGGGCGTCGCAAACCTTCCCGAGGTGGAGCAGCTCCGGAGCGATGAAGGCGGCCGGCTGGCCAAGCTGCTTGAACTGCTCGTCGGTGTGCCAGGGCCGCAGCCGGACCTGGTGAGGATCGCCGACCTGCGGAAACTGGAGCAGCCGGACCCGCCCCGTGCGTGGCACGTCTCCGGGCGGTGGCTCGCGGATCAGCATCTCGGGGGAAACCGCCCCGTGGGGATAGCCGAGCTCCTGCAGTTCCGACACCGCCTGGGCGACTTGAGAGACAAGCACTCCCGCTTGGAGCTCCGGAAGCGGGCCGTACTGCTGGAGTTCCGCGGCGAGCGGAACGCCGCTGACATGCTCGCAGATGATCAGTCGGTTCGTGCCATGCTGCTCGAGGCTCCAGGTGCGGGAGAGCATTGGATTCACGGCCTGGCTGGCCGCGGTCGTCCGATGCACGACCTCGGTCCAGACATCGAGCTTGCGACATTGCTTGGCGTCGAGCAGCACGACGGTCACCACCCGACCCGATGGCTCGTGGCGGGCGGTGAAGAGATGGGCGTTTCCCTCAGAACCACGCCGCTCGAGGAGCCGGTAATCACCGAGAAAGAACGGGCCGAGGTTGCCGATCACGAGCCGCTTGGCCTGCCACGGGGTGAGCAGCCCCCGCCCGGTCAGCCAGTGCGCGATGCCCTTCAGATCCCCGCCGCCGCACGCGGCGGGGTTCGCCTCATGCTCGCGGCGAGCCGCCGCGGCGGCCCCGGCATCGACCAGACCGCTCTCGACGAGCAGGCTCCAAAACTCGGCAATGGAGGGTGTCGGCATCGGGCGGAAATCCTTCCTATGTCATCGTACCCGCTCCCTGAAGCAATCGGTGACCCGGCTTTGTTGTGGCTGTCGTGGTTCCCCCGGTATCATCCGCGGCGTTTCGTTCCCGCAGGAGGCCTCTCACCCGTGCGAGCCATCGACGCCACCCGCATGTACTTCGACGCGGCGGCCGACGAACTCGATCTCTCGGCAAGCATGCGGCGGCTCCTCCTGACGGCCAAGCGGGAGATCCAGGTTCAGATCCCGATCGAGCGAGACTCGGGCGAGTTGGCCACCTTCATCGGCTACCGCGTCCAGCACAACGACGCCCGCGGCCCGCTCAAGGGCGGGCTTCGCTACCACCCGCAGGTCGACCTCGATGACGTCCGGGCCTTGGCGGCCCTGATGACCTGGAAGACGGCGGTCGTCAACATCCCCTACGGCGGGGCCAAGGGGGGCGTGGCGGTCGATCCGGGCGCGTACTCGGCCCGCGAACTCGAGCGGATCACCCGCCGGCTCGTCGATGCGATCCACGACCTGTTTGGACCAGACACCGACATCCCGGCCCCCGACATGGGCACCAGCGCCGACGAGATGGCCTGGATCATGAACCAGTACGGCAAGTACCACGGCTTCTCCCCCGCCTGCGTGACCGGCAAGCCGGTCGACTACCACGGCATTCCCGGCCGCGAAGAGGCGACCGGCCGCGGCGTCGGCGCGCTGACCCTCAAGCTGCTCGGCCGGCTCGGCCGCCGCATCCCCGGCACCCGCGTGGCCCTCCAGGGCTTTGGCAACGTCGGCACCCACGCCGCCAAATACCTCCATGACGCCGAGTGCCGGCTGGTGGCCGTCGGCGACGCCACCGCCGCCTTCCGCCGGGCTGAGGGCCTCGACGTGATCGAACTCTTGCGGCACGCCCGCGAGCACGGCGGCCGGCTGGCGGGCTTCGGCGGCGGCGACCCGATCTCGGCGGCCGAACTCCTCGCCGCCGACTGCGACGTGCTGATTCCCGCGGCCTTGGGGGGCGTCTTGACCACCGCCAACGCCGCCGACGTCAAGGCGGCGGTCATCGTGGAGGCCGCCAACGAGCCGATCGAGCCCGAGGCCGACCGGCTCTTTCACGACCGCGGCACGATCGTGCTGCCCGACATCCTCGCCAATGCCGGCGGCGTGACCGCCAGTTGGTTCGAGTGGGTACAGAACCGCCAGCACTACCAGTGGGGCCTCAACCGCGTCCGCCAGGAGCTCGACCGGATCCTCGGCGAGGCCTTCGAGCAGGTCTGGCAGCTCTCCCAGTCGCGGCAGGTGCCCCTCCGCACCGCTGCCTACATGCTCGGCGTCGGCCGCGTCGCCCGGGCCACCGTCCTCGGCGGCGTCGCCTGAGGCAACGCCCGCCCCAGGCTCGGGCCGGGCC
>CALGAS010000331.1 GCA_937959175.1 uncultured bacterium
CCGTCAGGTTGCGGCGGGGTGCGTCACGGCCGCAGGGGCCGACCCCGCCGACATAGCCCGCCGCTACGACCCGGCCGGCCAGGCTGAGATCCTCGATGCAGTAGTCCCGCGACTCGTCGACGTCGGGGTCGATCCGGTGGGTCGTCAGGTTCCAGGCCTTGGTCGTGAAGCGGACGCCGATGTCGCGGCTGATCTGGCCGACCCAGACCGGCCGCCCCTGAAAGGCGAGCCGGGAGAGCCAGAGCCGGAGGTGGATCCGCTCGTTGATCGAGTGCCGCGTGCGCTGGAGGGCGATGTCCTGCGGGCGGCCGTAGAGATAGAGGGCGCTGACGGGCGAGTAGCGGTAGTTGAAGCCCAGCAGGAAGGCCTTGACTGTCTTCCAGCAGGTGGCCAGCGTGATCGTCTCGCTCTCGTCCCAGCGGGCGGCGAAGGCGCCCAGGAGCGTGGCGAACTCGCCGATCACGACGAGGTTGACCGGATCGCCCGAGCGGCTGCCAGCGGCGTTGGTCGTCGTGGCGGGAAGGGCCTCGAGCCGGGCGACGAGCTCGGCGAGCATGACCGGCTCGACTTCGGCGGCCGGCACGATCGCTTCGAAATCGCGACGGAGGTAGTCGGCGGCGATTCCGGGAACCGGCACCGTGAAGGCGAGATCAACGACCGGCTGCGGGGCGGCGGCATGGGCGAGAATCTCGGCGTCCTCGGCCGAATCGGCCTGCTCGACCGCCTCGCGGATGTCGCCGGCCGGCACGAGCCGGACGTGGACGACCTTGGTGCCAAGGTCGAGGGTCGTGAAAACAAAGCCCTCAGCCTGCTGACCGGCGAGGATCGGTCCCAGCCGGAAGCCTCGCTCGCGGAAGAGATTATCCATCCGGCGGTTGGCCCGGTGGGCCGTGACGAGCTTGAAGGGCACGAGCAGCAGCAGCGGCAGGAAGAGCCAGCCGAGGAAGCCGAAGGCGGAGAGTCGGCGAACGATCGAGAAGTGGACCGCCGCGGCCGCCTCCAAGGGCGTGAAGTAGCGAGGGTCGATGCCGACCATTTGCAGCCGCAGCGGCTCCGCCGAGCGGTTCTCGATCTTGAGGTACACCGGCTGGATGCCGCGGCGGGCCAGGTCGACCCCGAACAGCCGATGGCTCTCGGAGCCGGTCAGCACGGCGAGCGTCACCCGCACGCGGTCGTCTTCCTGAGTTTCGGCCCGCTCGAGGTGGGCCGCCTCGGACGGGTCGGGCAGGTAGGGGGTGATCACGAAGTGCCAGAGCCGGCGGAGGGCCGAGGTGATCATGCGAGGCCGCCCAGAGCTTGAGAGAGCCCGCCGGGCCAGCCGGGGCCGCCCGCTGGCGGCCCCGGCTGGGGTGCGGCAGACGTCAGTCGACGAGGTTGCAGGAGGCCTCGACGAGGGCGTCGATCTTCTCATCGG
>CALGAS010000332.1 GCA_937959175.1 uncultured bacterium
GGCTGAGCTGGGTCGCTGCGCCGCTCGTCTGGGGACTCAATACGGCCACGGCGGCGGTCCTCTGGACCCTCGGCCAGCGGACGCGGGAGGAGCCGACCGTGTCGGTCGACGACATCGAGCAGCTCCTCGAGACCGGCCGGGCCGAAGGGGTGCTCGAAGCGGTGGAGCAGGCCGTCGCGGCCGAGGCCCTCCGGCTCGGTGAACGGACCGTCCGCGATATCATGCGGCCCCGCATCGAGATTGACGCGCTGGACATCGACACGCCCGCCAGCGAGATCCTCGGAGCGATCGCCATGGCGGGCTATTCGCGGCTGCCGGTCTACCAGGGATCGCTCGATCGGATCATCGGCTACATCTCCACCAAAGACATCCTCCGGACCTCCTGGATGGGCTGGCCGATCGAGCTGGGCAAGCTGATGCGGCGGCCCGTCTTCGTGCCGGAGACGATGCCGCTCGACCGGCTGCTCGGCCTGTTCCAGAAGGAGCGGACCCAGTTTGCGGTCGTGCTCGACGAATACGGCGGCACCGATGGCCTGGTGACGCTCGATGACGTGCTCTCGGAGCTCGTCGGGGAGATTCACGACGAGCACCAGGGGCGGGCGGCGGAGGATTTCGTGGAGCGGGAGGACGGTTCCTGGCTGGTCGAGGGGTCGGCGGAGATCGAGGACCTTGCCGCGCGGTTCGGCCTCCGGCTCGAGGAGGGCCCCCGCGACTACGCGACCGTCTCCGGGCTGGTCTTGGACGAGCTCGAACGCATGCCTGCCGCCGGCGACACGATCACCTGGAAGGGCCTGATCATCGAGGTGGTCGACATGGACGGCCGCCGCATCGACAAGCTCCTGATCCGACGAGCCTGAAACACACGCCCTCAAGACAAAAGTCCGACGCGTTTCCCTGCGCAGGCTCGGGCTGGGCCCGTGCCGTCTCGCCGGACGCTTGCCTGGCACGGGCCTCCCCCTCGCGAACCCGTATTCACTGCGTCCTCGAGTTGGAAAAGGGTACAGGCACCTCGCTTCGCTCGGAGCCAGTCCCCTTTTCCATAGAAGCCCCCCGGCGCGAGCCGGGGGGACTGCGGGCCGTTGGACCTTCCCGGTCCCCGGTAGCCCGAGCAACCGCTCACCACCAACCCGCCCCAAACGCGATCACGACCAAGCGACCTCTGGTGGCTACCCACGCCTCCCGGGGGGACTGCGGGCCGTTGGGCTTTTCCCGGTCCCTGGGAATCCGAACCGACGCTCACCACCAACCGGCCCAACACGAGTACCCAACCAAAAACCCCGGGGGCTTTTCATTGGTCGTGCCCAATCCGCGTTCACCGCCAACCCCCTCACTCCCCAACCGGGCCGGCCTTGGCAAGCACGTCGTCAAGAATGAAGGGGCTCGGGAACGGCTCGTCGAGCTGCTCGAGCAGGCTGCGGTAGCGGGCCACAATCTCGGCGAGGTCATCGGCCGTCAGGTCATCTTCCCGCAGCACCGGGGAGGCGTCGAGCACCTCCCGCCAGGCCTCAAAGGCCTCCTCGTACGCCCGGCGGGCAGCCTGGAGCCTGGCGGCGTCAAACTCCTCGCCGGCCTTCCAGGTGAGGGCCCGGGCCCGTAGCGCCGGCTCGGTGACTTCAGCCTCGCAGCTGGCCCGCCAGAAGTCGAAGTTCACGATGTCGCGGTAACGGGCGATGATCTCCGCGGTCTCCCGGGCCTCGACCTCGGCAACCGCCAGGTCCCAGGCCTCCTCCCGAAGCTCGGCCGGAGCCCGCCGGGCCACGTCCTTCCAGGTCACCTGGAGGGCCTCCTCCGCCTCGTAGGCACGCGCCATCTGCTCGTCGTCTCGCTCCATCGGCGGCACGTCAAGGGCTGCCTGCTGCTCGGCGGAGAGGGCCTCCTGCCGCTCGGCCTTCAGAGCCGCAAACTGACCCGGCAGAAGCGCCTCGAGTTCCCCCGCGATTCGCTCGGCGCGGGCCTCTTCCGCCTCCTTCAAGCCGAGCCGGATCGGCACGTTCCAGCTGGTCGGAATCTCCCGGGCCGCAAACCGCCGCATCTCGTCACCGGCGAGTTCCCAGGCCCGCCGGGCCGTGGTGCCGAAGGTGCCCTCTTCCTCGAGGGCCCGCCCGTAGTTGATGGCCGACATCATCGGCTCACTATGAAAAATCAGCGCTGTCGTCTTCAGGGGAGCCCCCGAATCAGCCAGTTGCTGGGCCTGCCGGTACTTGCTGCGGGAAACCAGCCAGTTGTCGCGTTCGGGAATGGTTCGCTGCGGATCATCCCGCTCGTGGAAATCATCGTCGGCGATGAACAGCTTGCGGAACTCCCGCTTCTCGTCCGACTTGCCGATTTTGTGGCCAAGGAACCAGCCCATCCGGCCGAGCAGCCGGGGCTCGAACCGATTGAGGGCGATCCCGTCCCGCAGAAACTCGATCCCCTTGATCACCCAGGCATACCGGTCCCGAAAGTCGTCGAACTCGACCGAGATGTTGTAGGAGAGATTGTGGGCCTGGAAGTCCCAGACCGAATAAAAGTTGGGCTGGAGTTTGGTCAGTTGCTCGAGCGTGGCTGAGAGATTGGCCCAGTCTTCGACTTTCTTGTAGTGATTGGCCCGATCCCAGAGGAGGGTGACGGCCACGTTCTTGAGGCCGAGCGTCGCGAACCGCATCGTCTCACCGGCGGGATCGATTTCCCCCAGGTTGGCCTGGGTCAGCCCGTCGCGGGCGCGGATCCGGGCCAGCAGCCCGCCCGGGCTCTCCGAGTCCGCCGGCTGGCTCAGCAGCGAAAGCGGGAGCAAGAGCGCGACGATCCCCGCCAAGGCCAGCAGCGTCGCCGGCCGCAGTCCGAGCCACGACCCCGCCGAGTTTCCCGGACGACCCGCCGAGGGCCGCGGGGCCGCGTGTGATCCATCGGTCGTCATGATGCCACCTCCCTTGCCCGCAAACAGAACGCACCGCCGATGCAGAAGGCCGCCACGTAGGCGAGCGTCTCGGCCGCGTGGGCCGCCAGCAGATCGCCAGGAATATCGAAACCGCCCGCCACGAACTCGCCCGTCCCGAGCGACGCCAGCGACGGAAACAGGCCGGCTGCCAGCCGCATCGGCGCCAAGAGCACCGTGTCGACCAGTTTCATCGCCTGCACCGCCGGCGTCGGATCAAGCTCCAGCGTGATGCTCGTCTGGGTGACGATCCGATAGAGCGACTCGATCGGCCCGCCGCCCGGGGCGATGCTGGCATCGCCCGTGACCTGGCTGGTGAACAGTCTCGCGATGAACTCCCGAAACTGGCCGATCAGCAGCACCGCCAGCGAGGAGACCAGGGCCACGGGAGCCGATAGAAAGGTGCTGAACATCACCCCCATGGCCGTCACAATCAGCATCGCAAACCAGGCCCCCAGGCAGCTCTTGGCATAGTTGACGGCAAACGAGCCGTCCCCCGCCCTCAGATAGAAGTCGGCCTGGGCGACCCCGTAGTATTGGGCCGGCTCCAGGCACTGGAGCCAGACCTCGACCCGGCCATCCGAAACGAAATCGGCATAGAGATCGGCCTTCCGCACCCCGCCATCGGCGAGCACCGTGTTGAGCTGGCGGGGAATCCAGAGCTCATCGATCGTGAACTCGCGGGCCACGATCGGAAAGGCCTCGCTCCGCAGTTGTGTGGAGGGATTTCGCAGCTGCACCGTGCCGTGGATGCCCTCGGTGATGGTGCCCTTGTAGGTCCGGAAGACCCGCACGGTCATCTCCAGGGGAAGCCCATCGGGGAACTCGTCCTCACCGACGCCCTCGAAGGTCCAAATCGCCGCCGCGGCCGTGCCTCCCTCGATGTATTGGCGGTAGGCCCATTCGGCCCCCACGCTGATTCCCTTGGCCGCCGGGCGGCCCTCCCGGTCGAGGAATCGCAGCGTGCCCCGCAGCGGCCGCCGGGCCTCGAGGATGCCGGCCGGCGGTCCCACCTCGAAGACGAGTTGCCCATCCTGCGACCGCGCCGTCACCGGATGCCGGTGGCCGTGAAAGGTCTCGGCGATACCGTTGCCATCGGCGTCGAGCCGAAGGAAGTGCCGGTGGCCGCGGCCCGGCCCGGTGCGGCCCTCGAAGCCCGTCAGGCCTCCCTCCTCGTCGCGGACTTCCCGAACATCGAGGCTGGCGATCTCGTGGCCGTGCTGGACACTGCGGACGACGAACCCCCATCCGGCCAACCCCATGATCGCAAGCAAAACCGTGCCCACCACGGCAAAGCCGAGAAACCGGCCCAGCACGATCTCGCCCGTCCGGACGGGTTTGGTGGTGACCGTCTGGATCGCTTTCGACTTAATGTCGGCCGGGAGGCTGAAAACGGCCAGCACGAGCGTCACGGTGCAGACCAGGAAACTGGTCGCCGCCAGGATGAAGCCGAGATAGAGCCGGCCCGGATCGACCGTCGCCGGGTCGAGAAACCAGCCGGCAAACAGGATCACGAGGCCGAAGACCCCCAGCACGACCAGCACGTTCCGCCGCAGGGCCTCCTTGATCGCCAGCCGCGCCAACGCCCAGACCCGCCGCGGCGAGGTGCCGGCCAGATCCTGGAGGCCCGTCAAGACACCCCGATAGACCCGGTCGCCGGCAGCCAGGGGGCCGTCGCGGACAGCCTGCACGACCCATGCCGCCAGCCCCACAAACAGGATCACCAGCCCCGCGGTGAGCAGGAAGGTGAGCACCGCCGGGCCGAACCAGGCTGCAAACTTCGGAATCTCCTCCTCCAAGACCATGGCTCAGGCTCCCGTGGGCTTGGCAGGCGTGGCAGCGGCCTGCGCGCGGCGACCGGGACGAGCCTCGGTGTCTCGCACAACGTCGAGAAACAGGTCTTCAAGGGTGGTGCGAGGATGGCCGATTTCGACGTCGGAGGCCCCGTGCTCGGCAAGCACTTTCCGAACCGCGTCATAGGCCTCGGGAGCGAGATCCCTGGCCTGGAACTGCGTGACGCCGGTGACCCGGAGGAGATCCTCGACCCGGCCGAGTTCCTTCAACTCGCCCTGATGCAGCACGGCGATGCGGTCGCAAACGTCCTCGACATCGGCCAGCAGGTGCGAACACATGACCACCGTCTTGCCTCGTCGCTTCAGGTCGATGATCAAATCCTTCACCTCGCGGGTGCCGATCGGGTCGAGCCCGCTGGTCGGCTCGTCGAGGAGGACGAGTTCCGGATCGTTGATCAGCGCCTGGGCGATGCCGATCCGGCGGGTCATGCCCTTGGAATATTCCCGCAGTTGTCGCTTGCGATCCCGCCCCAGCCCGACCATCTCGATCAGGGCAGCCGCCCGCCGGGCCCGCTCTTCGGGAGGCATGCCGAAGAGCCGCCCGTAGAAATCGAGCGTCTCCTCGGCATCGAGGAACTTGTAGAGATACGACTCCTCCGGCAGGTAGCCGATCCGTTCGTTCTTGGCGACGTCGGTCGCCGGCCGGCCGAACACGAAGGCTTCGCCTGAGGTGGGAAAGATCAGGCCCAGCAGCAGCTTGAGGGTCGTCGTCTTCCCCGAGCCATTCGGGCCGAGCAGGCCAAAGATTTCACCCCTCTTCACAGCCAGATTGAGCGGCTTGAGTGCCGCCTTTTTGTCTCGGCCCCAGAAGTCGCGGTAGACCTTGGACAGGTTGCGGGCTTCGATCACCACCTCGTCAGATGAGGGGGCCGGCGCTGTATTCGAGGGCGTCACAAACTCGTCTCCGGCAGGGGCGTCACGGGGCCTAGTGTTGAGTGGCCGGAACCGCTGGCCACCAGATTTCGGTTGTATCGGATCGTGCCGCGAGGGGTAGGCCCTCGCCACGGCATCGCGGCCCGCAGGGCTCTCGCTTGCAATTTGACGCCAACCCCCTATGCTATCCGGCAAATGAGATTGGTTCTCATTTTCACCACATCGATTCACGCCGGCTTTATCGCAATCTGAGGTGCCTTCTCGTGCTTTGCCCTCCCGCGGCCCCGACTCATCGCATCGCCCCTCCAAGTTCTCGAAAAGCGTTTTCACTCGTCGAACTGCTCGTCGTGATTGCGATCATCGCAGTGCTCCTGGGGCTGCTGATTCCGGCGGTGCAATCTGCCCGGGAGTCGGCCCGACGAGTCTCCTGCATGAACAACCTCCGCCAACTTGCCCTGGCCAACCTCGTCCACGAGAGCACCTATCGCCGCTTTCCCGCCAGCCTCCAGTGGTCGGGCGGGAGCACAACTGACGACTCGGCCAATGCGGTCTGGTCGGCCCAGGCTCGCCTGATGCCCTTCCTCGAAGAGCTCGCCATCGGCGCCGAAATCCAGCGGCAACTCGCCGTGCCCTACAGCCGGGCGACCTTGTCCAGCGGCGAGTTGATTGCCGGCCTGCGGATCCCCGCCCTGTTCTGCCCCTCGGAGTCTCAGACGCAGATTCGCATGAAAAACGGGGCCCCGTACCACGCCCCGCTCAACTACGCGGTCAATCTCGGAACCTGGCTGGTCTTTGATCCCGCGACCCGCACCGGTGGTGACGGGGCGTTCTATCCCAACAGCCGCCTGGGGGCCGGACAGTTTGCCGACGGCCTCTCAAAGACGATTGCCCTTGCCGAAGTGAAGACCTACACCCCCTACTTCCGTAACGCCGGCCGCTCCAGCGTCCCGCCCCCAGCCACCCCTGCCGAGATCTGCGGCCTCGGCGGCGACTTCAAAAACGACCTCCCCACGCTCGGCTCCGGCCATACCGAATGGGTCGACGGGCGTGGCCATCAGACCGGCTTCACCGCGACGTTTCCACCCCAGACCCAGGTATCCTGCAGTCGCGGGTCGGGCGATTACGACGTCGACTGGACCAATCAGCAAGAGGCCAAGTCGCTGACCGCACCAACGGTCGCCGCGGTCACGGCCCGCAGCCATCATGCCGACGTCGTCAACTATGCGGTCATGGATGGGAGCGTGCAGGAGGCTTCCGGGAGCATTGACCCGGCGGTGTGGCGGGCGCTCTCGACCCGAGCCGGCGGCGAGACGCACTGACCGCCGCCAGATTTTCGTAGCCGCTGCGACGATGCCGCGGCCCTCCGAACGGCGCGTGCCACAGCCAAGCGATCCGGGCGAACGACTAGGGACCGGTCGCCTCGGTCGCGGTGTCTTTCGGCGTTTGGGCAGCCAGCCGGGTGGCGATATCAACAGCCCTCCGGGCCGCCTGGAGGTCTGCCGGCGAGAAGACCGGCAGGTCGGGATCACCGCCGGCCCGATGAATGACTTCGGCGGCGAGTTGCTCCCAGGTGCGGCCATTGGCCACGTGCCAGACCGCCGCCTGCGTGGCGTTGGATGTGAGGTGCCCACTCGCCAGGCCCTGCAAGAGGAGGGCGACCCGAGGATCGGGTGACACGCCTTCGACGGCGGCCAGTCGATACGGCATCCGCGTGGTGGGCTCAGGCCGACCATAATCAAGACAGACGGTCGCGACACGCATTCGCCGACTGCCGCCGACCGCCACCGTAAACGGTTGCGAGGGATCCGCCGGCGCGGCAGGGGCCACTCGCAACACACCGCTGGACACGGCCTCCGCTCGGCCAGGCGCGATCGCCCGATTCATCATGAGCCGCACCAGCGATTTGGCCGCTGGATGGTCGTGAAGCCAGGCGGCGAACGACTCGCCGTGGGCCAGATAGAGATCCTGCAGCCAGGCCGGGGCCTGCCAGGTCAGCCAACTGCGGAACGCCTTCCAGCGAGCATCGTGAACGCCATAGACCTCGCGCGCCACCCAGCAGACGCCGCCGAACGGATTGCCCCCCATGCCGCCGCCGCCGATGCCCATGCCGGCGTTGTTCATGCCGCCACCGCCCACGTTCTGCGGCTGCCCGCCGATGCCCCCGGAGCCGAAGCCGACACCCTGGGGCTGACCTCCCATTCCCATCTGGGCGAGCACGGGCACGCCGGCAAACGCGGCGGGCAACCGCAACGTCAGCGGCCGATCGCTGCGGTTGGAGACGACGATCTGCGCCGTCCGGGAGCCGTCGGCAATGAAGCGGACCTCCACCTCGCCAGCCTGTTCCGCCGCGAGGACGTCGCGGGCCGACTCGGCCGCCGACGCGTCGGCGGACCCGGAGGCCGCTTGGTCACGAGCAGCCAGCGGCGCCGCGGACAGCGTCGTGAGCGCAGCGATGCACAAGAAGAGAGCAAGACGGCGAGACATGGGCGTCCTCCGAGCACGATGCGGTGGGCGGTGGTGTGGGACGGTGGCCGGTGGGCCACCCGACAATCCCTCAACGTTACGCCACGTCCCAGTATGCCCTCGGAATCGCGGCCAGGAAAACTGAACCGCCTGGTCCGTTGGGAAGGATCGCCCGGGAAAACCTGATTGTGCGGGCAAAACCCCGGCTCCGATGCCGCCCGTCGGCCTTGGCTCGCCGGCCCGGAGCGGCGGCTTACCGCTTGGAGAACTGCGTGCCCCGCCGGGCGCCACGGAGGCCGTACTTCTTCCGCTCCTTCATGCGGCCGTCGCGGGTGAGCAGCCCCGCCTGACGAAGCGGTTCGGCCAACTCGGCGTCGAACGCCTTCAGCGCTCGGGCGATACCCAACCGGCAGGCCCCGGCCTGACCCGTCGGCCCGCCGCCATCGACGCGGATCGCGATCTTGACGGAGGCCCGCTTGCCAACCTCATCGAGCGCTCCGCTCACGAGGTTGCGATCCTTGATCGACGGGAAATAGACCTCCAAATCCCGACCATTGATCGTCAGCTCGCCGTTGCCGGCCTGGAGGCGAACCCGCGCCACAGCCGTCTTGCGGCGGCCGGTCGCCAGGATCTCGTTGCCCCGTCGGACCGCCCGCACGGTCGTCGCCGCCGCGGCAGCAGGAGGCGGCGCCGATTCCGTCACCGGGGCCGATTCTGGGGGCGTCACTGTGTCTTCTGCCATCGCTGGTGTTCTTTCCGTCGGTGAGATGCTTGGTCGTGAAAACGTTGAACGAAACGTGGGATACGCCATTCAGCCACGGCGGGCCGAACGCCCGCAGCCGTGAATCGGTCAGGCTCCCAGTTGCACAGGCTCCGGCTGCTGGGCCTGATGGGGGTGTTCCGGGCCGGCATACACTTTGAGTTTGTCGAGCATCACCCGCCCCAGTCGGTTCTTGGGAAGCATCCGCCGGACAGCCTCTTCGAGAATCAACTCCGGCCGCCGCTCACGCCGGTGCTCGGCCGTCTCCGATCGCAGGCCCATATACCCGGTGTACCAGCGGTAGACCTTCTGCTCCCACTTCTTCCCGGAAAACTCCACCTTCTCCGCGTTGATCACCACGACGTGGTCACCGGTGTCGACGTGGGGGGTGTAGGTCGGACGGTGCTTGCCCATCAGCATCATCGCGATCTCACTGGCCAGCCGGCCCACGCGGCGGTTGGTCGCATCGACCAAGACCCACCGCTGCTCGACTTCACCCGGCTTTGCCATGAACGTTTTCATGCTCGTCCCGACCTCATTCAACACTTGATTTTCAGCGTTTGCACGCGAGTCCCGAAGCGTACCAATGCCCTGGCCGGCGGGCAAGCGGCCCCCTGTGCGAGACGTGGAAAACGCGTGCTCCGGAAAGAATCGGCCGGCGAGCCCGTCGGTGCCGGTTGCCATCCCCCGGCATTCGGGCCACACTCTGAGACCGCCGACTTTCGTTTGTTGGTGGCCTCGTGCCCGTCTTCGACCGCTCACCCCCTCCCTAGCACCGCATATCGGCCTGCCGCCGAGGTCCAGCCCGCCAAATCGAGCCCGCCAGATCAGACCCGCCAGTCGAGGCGTATCGCCACCAGGTTCCCCGCCATGCCCGCCATGAAAGTAGCCGTCCTCAAGGAATCGTTTCCCGGCGAGCGCCGGGTGGCTCTTGTGCCCGGGGTGATTCCCGCCCTGACGAAGGCCGGGCTCGAGGTCGAGGTGGAGACCGGAGCCGGCCTGGCGGCCGGGTTTCCGGACGAAGCGTATGAGAAGGCCGGGGCGAAACGTGTCTCCCGCGAGGAGGCCTTCGCCGCCGACGCCCTGCTGACGGTCCGCACCTGCGGCGCCTGCGGGGAGGGCTGGTGCCAGGATCGGGACCGGCTCCGCGAGGGGGTCGTTCTGATCGGCCTCTGCGACCCGCTCTCCGAGTCCGGCCCCTGCCAGGAGGCGGCCGAGAAGGGGGCGACGGTCTTCTCGCTGGAACTGGTGCCCCGGATCACCCGGGCCCAGAGCATGGATGTCCTCTCCAGCCAGGCCAACATCGCCGGCTATCGGGCGGTCCTCCTGGCGGCCAACACGCTCCCCAAGATCCTGCCGATGATGACCACCGCCGCCGGCACGATCACCCCGGCGAAGGTGCTCGTCCTCGGAGCCGGCGTGGCAGGGCTGCAGGCGATCGCCACCGCCAAGCGGCTCGGGGCCCAGGTCAGCGCCTACGACGTGCGTCCGGCGGTCAAGGAGCAGGTCCAGAGCCTGGGGGGCAAGTTCGTGGAACTGCCCCTCGAGACCGGCTCGAGCGAGGCAGCCGGCGGCTACGCCAAGGCGATGGGCGAGGAGTTTTACGCCAAGCAGCGGGAACTGCTCGGCAAGGTGGTCGCCGAGAGCGACGTCGTGATCTGCACGGCCCTGATCCCCGGCAAGAAGGCGCCGGTGCTCGTCACGGCGGAGATGGTCGCCAGGATGAAGCCGGGCAGCGTGATCGTCGACATGGCGGCCGAACGGGGCGGCAACTGCGAGGGCTCGAAGCCCGATGAAACGGTTGTCGTCGATGGGGTCACGATCATGGGGCCGACCAACCTCCCGGCCGAGGTCGCCCACCACACCAGCCAGCTCTACGCCAAGAACATGGCGACATTCCTGACGCACCTCCTCGACAAGGGTCTGCCCGAGGTGCCGAACGACGACGAGATCTGCCGCGACACGCTCGTGGCCCGGGGCGGTCAGCTCGTCCACCCCCGCATCCGAGAGCAGGCCGGCCTTCCCCCGCTCGAGCCCCCCGCACCGCTCGAGCCCCCCGCACCAAAAAAGGGGACATCCCCCGTTTCTTGAAAACTTTTTGATCCGAACGACTGCGGGCCAGAAACGGGGGATGTCCCCTTTTTTGGTGCCCTGACCGCCTTCCCTGACTCTTCCTATGCCGATGACCAGTCCCTTGCTGTACATCCTGCTGGCCGACGCCGCCGTCCCTGAGGATCCGGCCGCGAAGTTTATCCGCCTGCTGACGGTCTTCCTGCTGGCGATGTGGGTTGGCTTCGAGGTGATCACGAAGGTGCCCCAGCGGCTCCACACCCCCCTCACCAGCGGCTCCAACGCGATATCGGGCATCACGGCGGTCGGGGCGATCGTCGCGGCCGGCTCGGTCGTCTCGGTGTTCGGCACGACCTTCGGCCTGGTGGCGGTGGTCTTCGCGATGGTCAACGTCGCCGGCGGCTTCGTCGTCACCTGGCGGATGCTCCAGATGTTCAATCCCAAGAAGAAGTAACTCCAAAAGAAGCACGCCCTCGATGTCGAGCCAAGCCTGGATCAACCTGGCCTACCTGGCGGCCGCGATGCTGTTCATCGTGGCCTTCAAGCTGATGAGCGGCCCCCGGACGGCCGTGCGGGGCATCTTCCTGGGTGCCGCCGGAATGGCGATCGCCATCGTGGCTGCCCTCTTTGAGGCGCCGATCCGCGAGGCGGTGGCCACACGGGGCAACTGGCCGATCGGAATGCTGCTGGTGGCCGGCGGCATCGGGGCGGCGATCGGGGCGACGATGGCCCTTCGCTACCCGATGACCGGGATGCCGCAGATGGTGGCCCTGCTCAACGGCTTCGGCGGCGCTGCCTCGGCCTTCGTTGCGGCCGCGGAGCTCTGGAACAAGCCGGTCGTGGCCCGGCTGGCCGAGGAGGCCGACAAGGCAACCCCGGCCGCCCTGGCCGCCGCCGGCGACCTTGCCCCCTGGACGCAGTTTGCGATCGCCACGGCCCTGGCCGGCCTGATCGGCGCGGTCACCTTCTGCGGCAGCCTGGTCGCCTTCGGCAAGCTCGAGGAGCTGCCCCGCTTCAAGAAACCCTGGACCGATCCCAATCGCCACTGGATCAACCTCGGGCTGGCCGTCCTGGCGGTTGCCCTCGTCGCCGGAATCGCCGCCCGGCCGGAATCGTTCCTGCTCTTTCTGCTCTTGGTGATCGCCGCCGGAGCCCTCGGGATCACGCTCACGCTGCCGATCGGCGGGGCCGACATGCCGGTCGTGATCTGCCTGCTCAACAGCTATTCCGGGCTGGCGGCGGCGGCGGCCGGCTTCGTGATCGACAACTCGGTGCTCGTGATCGCCGGATCGCTGGTCGGCGCCAGCGGCCTGATCCTGACGGCGATCATGTGCCAGGCGATGAACCGCTCGCTGGTCGGCGTGCTCTTCGGCGGCCTGGGCACGACCGCCGCGGTCAGCGGCGACGACGTCTACGAGGGCAAGATCAAGAGCGCCGGGGCCGAGGAGATCGCGATGATCCTCGAAGGGGCTGACCGGGTCGTGATCGTGCCCGGCTACGGCCTGGCGGTCGCCCAGGCCCAGCATGCCGTCCGCGAGCTGGCCGACGCCCTCGAGAAGCGGGGCACAACGGTCGAGTATGCGATCCACCCGGTAGCCGGCCGGATGCCGGGGCACATGAACGTCCTCCTAGCCGAGGCCGACATCGCCTACGAGAAGCTCCGCGAGATGGACGACATCAACCCGACCTTCCCCGAGACGGATGTCGCGATCGTGATCGGGGCCAACGATGTCGTGAATCCGGCGGCCCGCAACGATCCCTCCAGCCCGATCGCCGGGATGCCGATTCTCGACGTTGACAAGGCCCGCACGGTCGTCGTGGTCAAGCGGTCGCTCTCCCCCGGCTTTGCCGGGATTCCCAATCCGCTCTTCGCGGCCGACAACACGCTGATGTATTTCGCCGACGGGAAGAAGGCGATCTTGGATCTCACGGCGGCGCTTCAGCAGAGCTGAACCGCCGCCTGTCGCAGCGCCGGCCATCCCTGGCCCGGCTTGCTCCGCCCGGCGATGGCAAAGCCAAGGTTTGCCATGCCGGGCTGCCGCCTTCCTGGCGGCCGATCTCACGGCGGCGCTTCAGCAGAGCTGAACCGCCGCCTGTCGCAGCGCCGGCC
>CALGAS010000333.1 GCA_937959175.1 uncultured bacterium
GGCGATACTGCGGCCCCATGGCCACGAACAGCCGGCCGCGGGTGTCGAAGGCGAGCATCGACACGTTGCGCACGAGTGGCTCGCGGGCCGGCATCGAGACCCCGAAACCTGCGGGCACCGCCGGCAAGGCGTCGGGATCGGTGCCGGAAACGTCGAACCCGGCAGCGCGGCCACCGCCGCCGGGCAGGGCGGCGAGGAGGCCGAGCAGCAGCGGCACCGCCAGCCGCCGGCAGCCGCCGGCGGACCGCGTCGCGAGCCTCGAGGGGGCGTGGGGCATGGGGGCGCCGGGTTTGAGCCAGGAGGCGGAGCGGGCCGCCACTGCACCGGCCCGCGGCTCCGGCAAGTATACCGGGCCCAGGCCGGCCCGCGCTGCTATTTTTGCGCAACTACGCGCAACTCTGCCGGGCATGACCGCCGGGCTGGCTTCGCCGGGTCAGCGGCAACGCGGGACAGCGGTTCGGCGCGGCTGCCCCCCGCCGCCGCTCGTGACCCGGTTTCGGCGAAACTGGGCTCCCGGGTGTCCTGGAGCTCACCCCGGCCCGGATTCCCGGCAGTATTGACATGGCCGATGATGTCCTTGCATTCTTCGGGCCGGCGGATCACGTCGCCGTTCATGATCTGTACGGGATAGATGTCGAAGAGCAGTTTGGGCCCGTCACGCAGTTGTCGAAGGCCTCGTCATCGGGCATCGCGTCGCTGGCGGGGTCGGCCGCCGAGGCCGAGCGAACCCCCCGGGACGAAGCTCGGGCCGACCGTGATCTGGACGCCGGCCCCGGCGAACTGCCCCGTGATCCGCCGGGCAAGTTGCTCGACGGCCAGCCGCCCGATCCGTTGCGGATGCACGTCGATGGTGGCCAAGGTCGGGAAGAGGCCGGCCACAAGGCCCCGCTCGTGGTTGCAAGAGACGATCGCGACGTCGCGGCTCGGCACGAGGCCACGTTCGGTAAGTGCCCGATAGACCAGCGCGGCGATGCTGTCGGCCGGGCAGAAGATCGCCGTCAGCCGTTGGGACGATCGTCCCCGCCGGCCCCCGGCGACGACCTGGTCAACGAGCGGCTGTACCTGCGTGACATGCATCACGGGTTGCAAAGGAAACGCGACCGGCCGACCCGGCGGCGGGTGAACCTCCACGACCGTGGCCCCGCCGGCCTCGACGGCCAGCCGGAAGGCCGCGGTGCGACTCGCGAACGCTTGATGGTCCGGCTTCGGGTTCACGACCGCGATCAGTCGATGCCCCTTGGCGAGCAGGGCCTCGGCGGCGATCCGCCCCGCGGCCTCGTCATCGGGATCGACCGCGTCGCCCGGGGCGCCGGCCGGCCGGCCGAGCAGCCAAACCAGCGGCGTGTCCCCGAGCGTGGCCCGCAGCCGGGGGCCGATCGCCCGCATGATCTGCCCCTGCAAGGCGGCCTTGGCCAGCATTCCGTCAAACTTCACCCTTCGCAGCGACTGCGGCGGCTCGCCCGGATCGGCCACGCTCACAAGGACCGGGTGGGCCCCGACCTCAGCGAGCGCCTCCTCCGCCCCGTGGATCGCCTCGGCCACCACCGGCAGGCTGGCGAGCGAGCGGTCGATGCCAAGCATGACGATCGCAATCCGCTTGCCCTCGAGTGGTTGCGGTTTCGAGCGGCCGGAGCGGTCGCGGAGCGGAGCGTAGCCGAGTTTGTCGGCCGCCTCCCGCACCCTGGCAATGCAGGCGTCGCTCACCTGCGGGTGGCCCCGGAGCGCCCGGCTGACGGTGCCGGCCGACACGCCCGCCTGCTTGGCAACGTCGTGGATCGTGACTGCCATCACCAATCTCGTGACTGTCCGCGGAAGAAGCCGCCCAATGAAATCCCGTGTGCCTCGACAATACCCGGCCCGCATGGAGCATGCGAGTCTGGACGATGTATACTCGACCGGCGGGTGGTTTTTTGAACATTGCCGCAGGCTTTGAAGCCGGCTTCGTGGGGTTCGTGTGTCTGGACCCAGATGCCGGTGAAACACGCTGCGACCAGCTCGTGCAGGCGGCTGGCGAGCGTGGGGCTGGATGTAGAAGCGGGCGCGGGCGTGGGTTCTCGGGGTGTCGGGCTGTTCTTCGTTCGGGGCATAGTGTCTCCATGAGTGGTGGCCTGGAATGCGCACATGAGCATCCACGGCCGGGGGAAAGCTTGCGGGATTGAGCGTTGCGCGGTGGCGAACCGCTCCGTCCCGCGGATAGTGTACGGCCGTTTAC
>CALGAS010000334.1 GCA_937959175.1 uncultured bacterium
GGACCGTGCCGCCGTGCGTCGCCGCCAGCCGGTCGAGATGTTCACGAACGATCCGGCCCCGCCGGCGGACGTCGCCCGACAGATCGCCGTCGGCCCAGAAGGCCTCGAGCGTGGCGGTGGCCGTCACGAAGGCGAGGTTGTGGCCTCGGAACGTGCCGTTGTGCTTGCCCGGCTCCCACTGGTCGAGCTCCGGCTTGAGGAGTGTCACCGCCAGCGGCAGGCCGTAGCCCGAGAGCGATTTCGAGAGGCAGATGATGTCGGGCTCGAGGTCGGCCGCCTCGAAGCTGAAGAAGGGCCCCGTCCTACCGCAGCCGACCTGGATGTCGTCGACGATCAGCAGCACGTCGTGGCGTTTGAGCACCTTGCCGAGCCGCCGCAGCCAGGGGATCGAGGCGACGTTGACGCCCCCCTCGGCCTGGACGGTCTCGAGGATCAACGCCGCCGGCGGGTCCATTCCGCTGGAGGTGTCGGCGAGATACTGCTCGAGCAGGTCGATCGTGTCGAGCTCGGAGCCGAGGTAGCCGTGGAAGGGCATCCGGGCCACGTCGCCAAGGGCCACCCCCGCCCCCTCCCGCTTGCCGGCGTTGCCCGTCACGGCCAGCGAGCCGAGCGTCATGCCGTGGAAGGCGTTGGTGAAGGCGATCACGTTGGTCCGGCCGGTGACGGTCCGGGCAATCTTGAGGGCCGCCTCGACCGAGTTGGTCCCGGTCGGTCCGGGGAACATCACCTTGTGGGGCAGCCCCCGCGGCTCGAGCACGAGCCGATGGAGCGTCTCGAGAAACTCCCGCTTGGCCTCGGTCGCCATATCGAGCGAGTGGGTGATGCCGTCGCCGGCGACGTAGTCGAGCAGCCGGGCCTTGAGGGCTGGGTGGTTGTGGCCGTAGTTGAGCGCCCCGGCGCCGGCGAAGAAGTCGATGTATTCCCTGCCCGCTTCATCCCGGAGGAGATGCCCCTCGGCCGATGTGAACACGGTCGGAAAGGAACGGCAGTAGCTCCGCACCTCGCTTTCGAGCTGTTCAAATACCTTCATGGTCTCGCCTCTCCTCCTCGTTGGGCTGGGCTTTCGCCAGCGGTCCGATCACAAAACAGTCTTCGGCCTCGTGGGCCGTTTCGCCGGGGGGCTCCGCCCCGCCGAACAGGTCGGCCGAAAATCCCGTCGTCACCCGCACGGGCACGCCGAGATCCGCGGCCAGCCGCGTAAACAGCCGCCGGGACGCCTCGTTGGAGGGCGTCACGGTGGCTTCCAGAAACAGAACGTCCTGGCAGCCAGGCAGTTCCAGAAGTCGGTGCAGCATCCGGCGAGCGAGCCCCTGCCGCCGGGCAAAGCGGGCCACGCCCACCTGCCAGACGAAGAGGGTCTCGGACCGCTCGGGCGGCCGGTAGGCCGAGACGAACCCGGCCAGCTGCTCGGAGCCGTCGCCGGCCGCCGTCGCCACCAGCGAGGTGCCGCTGAAATCGCGGCCGATGAGCAGATAGCAGTAGAGCGAGTTGAGATCGAGCCCGCCGTCGGTGCGGATCAGGCGATGGATCGCGGCGGCATCAGCAGGAACGGGATGGCGCAAGACCACCGCAGACGCCTCGGCGAGGAGCGGTGGTGGTGCTGAGGTTTCTGCTGGCACGGATCCTCAGAGACAGGAAATCAATCGCAGCCGCGGCCCCGAAGGACCACGCCGCCGTCGCTGCCACGACGACTACTCACCCGATTTCCCGGCAGTTCGCGGTGTCTGGTGTTCGTATTCACGACGCGAGACAAAGGCACGACGCGATATGTCGACCCTAACACACGCTTCCGCGGAGGGTCAACCGTTGAATCGAGGCATTCCTGCGTGAAACGCCCTTCGCACCTGGAAACAGGGGGTTTCCGCGCCGCTCACATCCGCCGCACGAAGCCGTTCCAGTTCCACGTACCGTTGTAGCCGAAGAAATCGGTGTAGTAGCGATCGACGCGGTAGGCGTCGCCGTGGGCCGCGAAGAAGGCCTCGATCTCCTTCCACTTCCAGTCGCCCCACTCCGCGGCGGCGTCGGCCTCGTCTGACTCGCTCGCCGGCCCGAAGGTGCCCGGAATCCAGGGCACCGTGTCTTCGATCACGAGATAGTCGCCGGGCTGGAAGGCATGCTCGTGGAAGTGCCGGTAGACGCCCGCGATGTTGACGTGGGCGTCGTCGACGAGGACCAGCGGGCGGGGCAAATCGCGGAGCCGCTCGGCCGGCAGGAGCGTCTCGATCGCGTTGCAGTCGCCCTCCAAAAACTCGATATCCCCGCGGTTTTTCGCGATTTCCTCGACCAGCGAGAGGTCGATGTCGACCGAGATCACCCTGGCCTCGACGCCCGCGGTGGCCAGCGTGTCGGCCATCCACATGGCGCTGGCCCCGGTGTAGGCCCCCAGTTCGATCACCGTCCGGGGGGCGATCTCGTGGAGCAGGATCGGATAGAGCACCATGTCGAGCGGGTCCTTCGCCATCCCGATACCCCGGTAGGTGACGTAGTTCTTCCCCTCGTTGAGCACCGCGATCGCCTCCCGCCCGAGGTCGCACCGCATGCTGCGGCTGGCGAAGGGCTCGAACCGCTCGGCGAAGCGATCCCGCCAGACGCCGCGGTCGATGGCGGCGGCGGCCCGCTGCTTGGCGGCCTGGTAGTCGGTGTGGGTGTCGTCGTGAACGGCGGACGGCTCTGCCTGACCCATGCTCGTGCCCTCTGCAGGAAAACAATGAACCGCGTAGACTATGCGCCTGGGAGAGCGGCTTCAACCCGTCGCGTGGGTCTCGTCGCGTCGTTCTCCGATCGCTTGGTGATATGCTCTCGCGCCTCGCTCCCCGGATCGCCGCCGCCGTCGAACGAGTCGAGGAGCTGCTCCTCGCGGCGTCGGTTCTGGTGATTGCGGCGATGACGGTGGCCAACGTCTTCTGCCGGTCGCTGCTCGGCTTCAGCCTCTCGGTCACCGACGAAGTGGCCCAGGTGAGCATCATCGTGCTCTGCTTCGCGGGCCTGAGCTACGCCGCCGGCAAGGGCCGCCACATCCGGATGACGGCGATCTACGACCAGCTCCCCCCGCCGGTCCGCAAGCCGCTGATGACGCTGATCACCGCCGGCACCGCGGCGATTCTCCTGGTGCTCGCCTGGTATGCCCTTGATTATGTGATGACCGTCCGGCGGCTGGGGGGCGTCTCTCCCGCCCTCCGAATCCCATACTGGATCCTCTACGCGATCGCCCCGGTCGGGCTGGTCCTCGCCGGTATCCAGTACGCCCTGGCCGCGGTTCGCAACCTGACGAGCCCCGGGATTTACGTCTCCTACAGCCGCGAAGACGGCTATGAGGACGACGGCCCCGCCGCGGGCGAGGAGACGGCATGACCGGGATGGCCCTCACGATCCTGGGCGTCATGCTCGTGCTTCTCTTGCTCGGGTTCCCGATGATGGTGCCGCTGGCCGCGGCGGCCCTCGTCGTTTTGCTCGTCTTTTTCCCCGGCGACGTCACCCCCGCGATCATGATCCAGCAGTGGATCGGCGGGATCACGCCCGCCTCGCTGATCGCGGTGCCGATGTTCATCCTGGCGGCCGACGTGATGACCCGCGGCCAGGCGGCCCGCCGGCTGCTCGACGCGGTGGCCGCCTTCGTGGGGCATGTCCGCGGCGGCCTGCCCGTCACGACCGCCGTCAGCTGCGCCCTCTTCGGGGCGATGTCGGGCTCGACCCAGGCGACGGTGGTGGCGATCGGCGGGCCGCTGCGGCCCCGGCTCCTGGAGGCGGGCTACTCCCAGTCGTTCGCCACCGCGCTGATCATCAACGCCAGCGACGTCGCCCTCCTGATCCCGCCGAGTATCGGGATGATCGTCTACGGGGTCGTCTCGGGCACCTCGATCGGCGAGCTGTTCATCGCCGGGATCGGCCCCGGTCTGCTGATCCTCCTGCTCTTCTCGGTCTATTGCCGGCTGGCGAGCGCCGGGATGCACAACGCCATCCCGCGGGCGACCTGGCCCGAGCGGTGGGCGGCCCTCCGGCGGGCCCTCCTGCCGCTCGGCTTTCCCGCCGTCGTGATGGGGGGCATCTATTCCGGGATCTTCAGCCCGACCGAAGCCGCAGCCGTCTGCGTCGTCTACGCGGTGGTTCTCGAGGTCTTCATCTACCGCGAGATGCCGCTGGATGCGCTTCCGAAGATCGCCCTCTCGACAGGCCTAGTGACGGCAGTGGTGTTCGTGCTGGTGGGCGTGGGGGCTGCTTTCTCCTGGGTGATCTCCTTCGCTCGGATTCCGCAGGTGCTCCTCTCGGAGACCCTCGGCCTCACGGCGGCGAGCGGCTACTGGCCGATCATGGCCTCGATCTCGATCGCCTTCTTCGTCGGCTGCATGTTCGTCGATCCGATCGTGGTGATCCTGATCCTGGCCCCGATCTTCCACCCGATCGCGGTTGCCGCCGGGATCGACCCGGTCCTGGTGGGCGTCGTGGTGACGCTCCAGGTGGCGATCGGCTCGGCCACGCCCCCCTTCGGCTGCGACATCTTCACGGCGGTCGCCGTCTTCCGCCGGCCCTACACCGAGGTGGTCCGCGGCACGCCCCCCTTCATCGTGATGCTCCTGGCGGTGGCGGTGACTCTCGTCGCCTTCCCGCCGCTGGCCCTCTTCCTCCGCGACCTCGCCTTCCCTGGATGACCCGCATGCTCCCCGCCGCCCGTTGCCTCGTCCCGCTGCTGCTCGCCGCGGCCCTGCCGGCCCTCCCGGGCTGCGGCGGCCGGGCGACACCCGACGCCGGCCCGCTCGTCTGGCGGTTTGCGATCGAGGAGGCCGAGGGGAGCGTGCAGCACCGCTACGCGATGCGATTCAAGGAACTCGTCGAGGCCCGGGCCGGCGATCGCGTCGAGATCGTCGTCTATCCGGTCGGCACGCTCGGCACCTCGACCCAGATCACCGAACAGCTGGCGATGGGCGTGCTCGAGTTTGCGATGGCCTCGCCCGGCAGCCTCGGCAAGTTCATTCCCGAGCTGCAGATCTTCCTGCTCCACTTCGTGCTGCCCGAGCGGCCGGCCGACCTCCGCACGGTGCTGGCCGACCCGGCGCTCGCTGCGGCGATCGACCCCCTCTACGCCGCCAAGGGCCTCGAGCTGATGGCCCTCTTCGCCGAGGGCCAGATGGCCTGGACGCTCAAGGAGGAGGTCCGCTCGCCCGACGACTTTGCGGGCGTCAAGATGCGGGTGATGACCTCGCCGATCCTGCTGGCCGCCTACGGGGCCTACGGGGCCAGCCCGACGCCGATGCCCTACGCCGAGGTCTACAGCGGCCTCCAGCTCAACATGATCGACGGCCAAGTCAATCCGGTCTTCGCGATCGAGCGGCAGAAGTTTCACGAGGTGACCGACTGGCTGGTCTTCCCCGGCCACGCCGCCTTCATCACCACCGCCGCGGCCAACCGGGAGTTTCTCGACGGCCTGCCCGACGACCTCCGCGGCATCGTGGCCGACGCCTTCCGCGAGCTCGGCCCCTGGATCTTCGCCGAGCAGACCGGCCTCGAGGCCCGTCGGCTGGCCGACATCCTTCGTGACAAGAAGCGGCAGCGGCAGACGCTCCACCTCTGCGGCGACGTCTCGACCCTGCTCGAGGCCCTCTCCCCCGAAGACCGCCGCGAGCTCATCGATGACAACGAGTATGTCTCGATCGAGCCGCCGCTCTCGGAGGAGGAGGTCGCCGCCTTCCGCGAGGCGAGCCTCGAGGTCCGCGACCGCTATCTCCGCCTCGGCGGCCCCGGCGCGGAAGACCTCCTCGAGCAGGTCCTCGCCCTCTCCCGCCGGGCCCGCGGCGAGTAGCCCGGGGCGGGTTGCAAGCCGAAAAGGGGACAGGCACCTCGCTCCGCTCGGAGCCAGTCCCCGTCGGGCGGAAAAGGGGACAGGCACCTCGCTCCGCTCGGAGCCAGTCCCCTTTTCATAAAAGCCCCCCGGCGCGAGCCGGGGGGACGGCGGGCCGTTGGGCGAGACCGG
>CALGAS010000335.1 GCA_937959175.1 uncultured bacterium
ACCAGTGGAAGCCGGGGAAGTCGACCAGCACGCAGACATCGGGCTTCTCGTCGAGGAAGCTCCGCTCCGCCCGGCGAGCGAGATCGACGAACCGATGAATCGAGACGACCACCCGCACGAACCACATCACCGCCAGGCTCGTCAGGTCGGCCACCAGCCGGCAGCCAGCGGCCTCCAACTGCGGCCCGCCCAGGCCGACACACTCGACATCGGGCCGCCGCCGCCGCACCGCCCGCACGAGCGCCGCAGCGTGGTGGTCACCCGAAGGCTCACCGGCTGAGAGAAAAATCCGCATTGAAAACTCCACCGGAGCAGGGCTGCTTCGCAGGAGTATTTCAAGAACGGCCCGGCCAACCTAGGCCATTTTGGGGCTGTATCCCGCGGCTACCTGGCCGGGGCAAAGCCCTTGGCGATGTCGCCGAAGACCATCGTCACCTGCTCGTCGGGCCCGGCCTTGGCGACCTTGCCTTTGCAGTTGTTGCAGCAGAAGCCGACGGTCGCACCGCCGATGTCGAGCTCCGTGCCAGGCTTCACGCCGCGACCGCTCAAGGGGCAGCCCTTCTGAACGAGCTGGCGGGTGACCACCATCTGCTGATGGGCCTTGGCGGCGAACTTCGCCGAATCGGCCTCGAACGCCTTCTCGCACTTCTCGCAGCAGAACCAGACGCTTCCGCCGTCGAACTCGACACTCACCTCGGGGTCGCAGGGCTGATCAGAGACCGGGCACATCGGCTGCGGCCCCTTCGTCGCCGGGGCCGCGATCACCACGGCCGTCAGGACGGCGGCTCCGGCTGCACATAGAAACGACATCTTCATGGCTGCATTCTCCGGGGAGTCTGGAAACGTCTGCTGGAGCCGCACGCCCCACGCAAACCTGCGACCCGGATCATAGCCCCGGGTCGCTCGGCAGGACAACGTGCTCTCGGTATCGGGGTTCCGGCAAACCCACGGCGATGACCGCCCCGGCGGCGATCACAGCAGACCCTGCCACGAAGACCGGCCGGGCACCGATCTGGTCGACCGCCAGGCCGATCAGCGGTGAGAGCACAAAGGGGGCGGCCAGGGCCGCCCCCACGATGCTCACATAGCGGGGATGCTCCGGGATGCCGGGGGCCAGTTCGAGGGCGTAGCCCATCAGAATCTTCAGGGTGATCGGATTGAGCCCGAGCGGGGCATAGACGAGCCAGAACCAGCGGCCCGCGACCGCCGGCGAGAGGAGCGAGAGGCCGGTCACGATCAGCGGCGTCAGCGCGGAGACGGCCACCAGCCCGATCAACACGATCCGCGTGCCCCGCCGATCGGCCAGCGGCCCTGCCACGATGCTCACCAGCCCGGTCGCGATGTTCTGCACGACCACCCAGGTGACGAGGCTCGTCATCGGCGTGCCGAGGGTGTCGCGGGCGAAGGCCTGGTAGTGCGGGAAGAGCATGATCACCGCCGAGAAGCAGGCCGCCACGACTGTCAGCCGCCGCAGGGGTGGATCGGTCGCCAGGATCTTCCGCCAGGTGGCGAGGCCGGCCACGAGCCCGGCCAATCCGCTCGCCGGACGGCCGCCCTGCCCCGCCGGCTCGTCGGGCGGCTCGTCGAGGAAGGCGGGCACGACCGCCGCGGCGGCAAAGAAGACGGCCGTGGCGGCGAAGATCTTGGGGAAGCCGTCGGGTTCGGCCAGCCACGGACCCAGCAAGAGAATCGAGGCGGCGATCGCCAGGACGCTGCCGATCGCCACGCTGACAAGCAACGCCCGCCCCCGGTTGCCCGGCTGGATCAGCTTGCCCTGAAGCGTCGCCAGGACGAGTTGATTGAGGCCGTTGACCGCCGAGAAGCTGGCATAGAGCACGAGAAAGAGCCCGGCGAGCAGGTGGGGCCTGGCCGCCGCCAGAGGCTGCCAGGCGGCGGCCAGAATCCCGAAGGTGGCGGCCAGGGCGAGGGACGTGACCACGGCCACCGGCCACTTCCGTGGCATCCGCGAGAGCGGCCCGGCGAAGAACAGCGGGGGAATGCTCTGCCCGCCCCGGTTGAGCACCGGCAGCAGGCCGCGGAGCAGGCCGGAATCGGCAACCGCGTCGAGCACCGCCGGCATGATCACCGTCTCGGTCTTGAAGACCCAGCCGACCCGGGCCAGCAGCTGGTAGACGACGATCCAACAGGTGTTGCGGATTTCCCGGGTCGGTGTTGTGCTCCGCGAACGATGGTTGGAATTGTGTGGGACTGCCATGCGACTACGATCAGAGGCGGGGCCCCAGGAGGGGCCCGGCCGAATCGTGAGGATAGTCGATCATGTCACTGGCCGTTTCTTGTTCGAGGCAGACTCTTCTCGGCCAGCGGGTCGGCTGGACGCTGCTCATCACAGCCTGCATCACCGCCGTCATTGCGCTGCCGCTTCGGGCTGCCGAGGAGCCCGGCGAGCTGGTCTGGTTCGGCACCTACACCGGCGGCCGCAGCGGCTCCGAGGGCATCTACGTCTCGCGGTTCGATCCGGTGACCGGCCGGCTTGCCCCGGCGGTGCTCGCGGCGGCTGCAACCAACCCTTCCTTCTTGGCGGCCGTTCCAAAGCAGCCGCTGCTCTACGCGGTGGCCGAGGTCAGTGGCGAGCCCGGCAAGCCCGCCGGCGGCATCGCCGCTTTCGCGATCGACGAGGCCACCGGCCTGCTCTCGCCGCTGGGCAGCCAGCCGAGCGGCGGGGGCGGACCCTGCCATGTCTGCACCGATCCGACAGGCCACGTCGTGCTGGCGGCCAACTACGGCGGCGGTAGCGTCATCTGCTTGGGCACCGCTGCCGACGGCAGCCTCGAGCCGGTCGTGGCCGGGTCGCCGGGCGGATTCATCCAGCATCGCTTTGATCGGGAGGGCACGCCGGGCATCGACCCGCGGCGGCAGGAGCGGCCCCATGCCCACTCGGTCGATGTCTCGCCCGACGGCAGGTTCGCCTTCTGCTGCGATCTCGGCCTCGACGAGGTGCTCATCTCCCGGCTCGATGCCGAGCGGGCGACCCTCAGCCCGCATGGCTCGGCCACGCTCGCCGCCGGCTCCGGCCCCCGCCACTTCGCGATGCACCCCGGCGGCCGCTTCGCCTGGTGCGTCAACGAGCTCTCGCTGACGGTGACCGGCTTCGCCTGGAACGCCGCGGCCGGCCGGCTCACCGAGATCGAGACGCTCGCGACCCTCCCGGCTGACGTCGTCGATCGCAAGGGCTTCTCCTGTGCCGAGATCGCCGTGCATCCCTCGGGCCGATTCCTCTACGCCAGCACCCGCGGCCACGACTCGATCGCGATGTACCGGATCGACGAGACCACCGGCCGGCTGACCTTCCTCGGTGCCGAGCCGACGCGGGCCAAGACGCCGCGGAGCTTCGCGATCGCTCCCGGAGGCCGATTCCTGCTGGCAGCGGGCCAGGACTCCGACATCGTGACCGTCTTCGCGATTGACGAGACCACCGGCCGGCTCACCTTCACCGGCGAGTCGCTGGAGGTGCCCCGGCCGGTCTGCGTACTCTTCCGGCCGTGACCGCCGCAACTCGAGAGCCACGGGCCGACGACGGACGGCCGCCGCCCTACCGTCCGGCGGTGATCAACAGCTCGAGATAACTCCGTCGCTCCTGCTCGCCGCAGCCAAGCTCACGGGCGAGCGACTCGATGCAGGTGGTCGCCAGGGGAACCTCCCCCTGGGCCGCCAGGAGCTCCAGTTCCACGAAGTCGCCGAGGCCCGCGACGGTGTCGAGATCGACCTCGACCTCGGTGCCGTGCCAGAGGACCCGGGCGGGCCGCCGCCGCTTGACGACGTCGCGGACGGAGCGAAAGCCGAGGGCCGTGAGCAGTTCGCTCCAGCGATCGAGCGTCGCCTGCCCGCCCCGCGGGCCGCCGGGCAGCGGCGGCACCTCCGCCAGGCCGAGTTCCAGTTCGCGGCGGGTCTTGGCGGCTGAGTCGATCCGGGGCCCCTTCCAGGTGACCGCCACTGCGTCGCCGACCCGGCGCAGCCGGAGGGCCTCGTCGGTCTTCACGAAGTCCCGGCAGGGGTGGGCAAAGTAGCGGTCGACCTGCTCGATCGGGTCACGAAAACGCGCTGCCAAACCGACGAGCTTCTCCTCGATGGCGGCCGGGTCCGCAATGCGAAACTTCTGCTCGACCTCGTACACTGGCAGTTCCTCACGGACCGAAATCAGGCGGACCGAAATCAGCCGCCACCCATTGCTCGGGAGAGCCCCTCAATGATACCTCCCAGTTGCCCGCGGCTCAGGGCCCGCCGGATGACGACGTTCGTCGCGGTGGCCGCGACGATTCTGGCCGTCGGCTGCAACGCGCCGCCGCCCCACCCGGCAGTCGGCAGGCGGCTTGGCGAGTTGCCGATCGCCCCAATCGCCGATCTCGCCGCACCGCCGCCGCCCTTAGCCGGCCAGGTCACGCTGCTCAACTTCTGGGGCACGTGGTGCCCCCCCTGCCGCCGCGAACTCCCGGGGCTCGCCCGGATCGCCGCCGGGCTGGCCGACGACGGGCGGTTTCAGCTCGTAGCCGTGTCGTGCAGCGGTTCGGGATTCGGCGATCCGGCGGAGATGGCCGCCGAGGCGGGGGAGTTTCTGTTGCGAGCGGATCTCCCGATTTCCGCCTACGTGTTCCGCGATCCGCTCGGGGCCGACATGCTGGCGACTTCGCTAGGCCTCCAATCGCTTCCGGCGACCTATCTGATCGGCCCCGACGCCACCGTGCGGCAGGTCTGGGTCGGCTACCGCGCTCGCGACGAAGCCGAGATCGCCGCGGCGATCGTGAGGCTGCTCAAGGAGGCCGAGGCCGGCGAGGGGTCGTGAGTCGGGAGGAGGAGGGGCCGGGACGGGGGCACGGAATGCCGTCC
>CALGAS010000336.1 GCA_937959175.1 uncultured bacterium
TTCTATGGAAAAGGGGACTGGCTCCGAGCGAAGCGAGGTGCCTGTACCCTTTTCCAATCCCGAGGACGCGCGGAATCCGGGATTACCCCGAGCCTGGCCACCGCGGGGGTGTGTCGCTACGGCCCGCTGATTTCCAGCGGCAGCGAGGTCGTCGCCTGCTCGCCGGAGAGCGTGTCGGTCACGGCCAGTTCGAGCTGGCACGGCCCGGCCGGGGCGTCGTCGGGAATCCGCACGACATACCGGGCGAAGTAGTCGTGCCGCCGGGCCCGGCAGGTCTCGGCGATCGGCTCGAACGACCATTCGCGGATCAGGATCTCATCGGCGACCAGCCGGAGCGTCGAATCGATGCAGGTCGTGTGGCCGGCTGGCGATTCACCGGCGGAGAGCCCGTCGAGCTCGAAGTAGACGATCACCTCCTGGCCCGGACGGAAGCGGTCGCTGGCAAAGCGGTCGACGATGCCCCAGGCCTGCACCCGAGAAGCGAAGCAGGCGTTTTGGATCGTGAGCAGCTCGGCGGGGGGCGGCTCGGGAACCGCGATCTCGGCCGGAGCCTCACCGGCTGCCGGTTCCGGGGCGGTGTCGGTCGCGGAAAGTCCTGGGACCGTCGCCAAATCCAGGTTGGGGTCGGTCGCAGCGATCCCCGAAGCAGTCGCCGTGGCGGTCGCGGAAATCCCTGATGGCGTTGTCGACGCCACTGCGACGGTCTCGTCAGCGGCCGCCGCTGTCACCGCGACCGGTAGTGGCTCAGGGGTCGCAGCGTCATCCGCAGCCTGGTCCGGTTCGGTCGGCAAGGGGGCAACGGCGAGCGGCGTCTCGCCAACCGCCGCATCCAGATCGGCCTTGGCGACGGTGTGGGGTTCGCCGCCGCCCCGCTCGGCCTCTCCGGCCAGGGCGGCCGCCTCGTGTTCGGACGGTAACGGGTGGGACTCCCGGGCGGCGGCGGGATCAAACTCCGAACCGGCCAGCGATTCGGCAAACGCATCGACCACGGTCGGCCAGTCTTCCTGCTCGGTGCGTTCGAGGGTTTCGACGAGCGTCATCCTGACGGACGGGGGCAACTCCCCGAGCCGGGCCAGCCGCTCGACGGCCGCCTCGATCGCCGCCTCGCGTCGCTCGGCGTCGGCGGCCGCTGTCTCACCGCCTTCATCGAGGAGCCCGTCCTCCCCGGCGTCGGCCAGATCTTCGTCGCCGGCCGGCTCGAGTTCGGCGGCATGGTCGCCGGCGTCCCAGACGAGGTCCTTGAGCGAGGCTGTGCTGAGCACCGAACTGCAGCCCGGGCCGCAGACCGCGACGAGCATCAGCAGGCCCGGAAGGCTCGAGTGGCGGACGGAATGTCTCATGGAGTGCTACTGTGCGGAGCCGCCGCCGACCCGCTGGGGCCGGCTGACATGCGGGGGGAGAGTAGGGATCGGCCGTCGGGGGCCACAAGGCCAAACCGACGGCCGCGGACGAATGCCGCTGGGCCGGGAAAAACCGGCCCAACGCTCCCCGCCTCGCTTGCTAGACTCCGGCGGAACGACCATCTCCCCAGCCTGCCCCCGAGGCCCCGCATGGCCACCGCCACGATCGATTCCGCAGCGGTGCCCGCCCACTGGACGCACAGCCATTTGCTCGATCTCGAGCGGCTGACCCCCGGCGAGATCACCCTCCTGCTCGACACGGCCGCCCGCTTCAAGGAGGCGACCGACGGCTGCCGGCAGAAGCTCGCGGTGCTCGCCGGCACGACGATCGTGACCCTCTTCTTCGAGAACTCGACCCGCACCCGGACGAGCTTCTCGCTGGCCGCCCGCCGCCTCGGGGCCGACGTGATCGACTTCTCGGCCTCGAGCAGCAGCCTCTCCAAGGGGGAGTCGTTCATCGACACGGCCCGCAACCTCGAGGCGATGGGCGTCAGCGCGGTCGTCGTCCGCCATCGAACCCCCGGCACGCCCCACCTGCTGGCCCAGCATCTCTCCGTCGGCGTGATCAATGCCGGCGACGGGCCCCACGAGCATCCCACCCAGGGGCTGCTCGACATCTTCTCGATCCGGGAGCGGGTCGGCGATCTCGCCGGCGTGACCGTCGGCCTCGTTGGCGACATCGCCCACAGCCGCACCGCCCGCTCGAACCTCTGGGGGCTTGTCAAGCTTGGCGCCAGGGTGATCCTCTGCGGCCCGCCAACGCTCGTCTCCGAACGCTGGCGGGAGCTCGGCGTCGAGGTCTCCCACGATCTCGATGAGATCCTGCCCCGCTGCGACGTGCTCAACCTGCTGCGGATCCAGTTCGAGCGGCAGAACACGCGGCCCTTTCCCTCGGTCCGCGAGTATGCCCACCTCTACGCGATGAACCGCGACCGCCTCAAGCGGGCCAAGAAAGACCTCCTGATCCTCGCCCCCGGGCCGATCAATCGCGGCGTGGAGGTGACCGCCGAGGTGGCCGACTGTCCGCAGTCGCTGATCCTCGATCAGGTCACCAACGGCCTGGCAGTCCGGATGGGCGTGCTCTGGCTGACCTGCGGCCCGCGGGCCGCGGCCCTCCCTGGAGGATCCTCCTGATGGCGAGCCTCGTGATCCGCGGCGGCCGGGTGATCGATCCTGCACAGGGGATCGATCGGATCGACGACGTGCTCGTCCGCGACGGCCAGGTGGTCGCCGTCGGCCGCTCCGGCACCCAGCCGGTCGGCCGGGTCGACGAGACGATCGACGCCAGCGGGCTGATCGTCACGCCGGGGCTGATCGACATGCACGTCCACCTCCGGGAGCCGGGCCGCGAGGAAGACGAGACGATCGAGACCGGCACCCGAGCCGCCCTGGCCGGCGGGTTCACGAGCGTCGCCTGCATCCCTAACACCGAGCCGCCGATCGACTCGCAGGCGGCGGTCGAGTTCATCCATCAGAAGGCCGCGCGGGCCGATACCTGCAACGTGTTCGTCGTCGCCTGCGCGAGCAAGAACCGCGAGGGCAAGGAGCTCGCCGAGATCGGCCAGCTCGTCGAGGCCGGGGCGGTCGCCTTCAGCGACGACGGCTCCCCCGTCGCCGACGCCGAGCTGATGCGGCGGATCTTCGAGTACTGCCGGATGTTCGACAAGCCGTTCCTGGCCCACGAGGAGGTCCTCGAGCTGACCGCCGGCGGCGTGATGCACGAGGGGCTCGTCTCGATGGTGCTCGGCCTCAAGGGGATGCCGGCGGCGGGCGAGGAGGTGATGATCGGCCGCGACATCGCCCTGGCCGAGGTCACTGGCGGACGGCTCCACGTGATGCATGTCTCGACCGCCGGGGGCGTGGCTCTGATCCGGGCGGCCAAGGCCCGCGGCGCCCGGGTCACGGCCGAGGCCTGCCCCCACCACTTCACCCTCACCGACGAGAGCCTGCGGGGCTTCGATGCCAACTTCAAGATGAGCCCGCCCCTGCGGACGGCCGCCGACGTCGAGGCGATCATCGAGGGCCTGATCGACGGCACGATCGACTGCATCGCCACCGACCACGCCCCGCATGCGCTCGAGAAGAAGATGCTCGAGCTCGACCGGGCCCCCTTCGGGATCCTTGGCCTCGAGACGGCCGTCGGGCTGGCCGTCACCCGGCTGGTCGAGCCCGGCCGGATCGGCTGGCCCCGGCTGGTGGAGGCGATGAGCACCAAGCCGGCCGAGATTCTCGGGATCAACCGCGGCAGCCTGCGGGCCGGAGCCGCCGCCGACGTCACCCTGATCGACCCGGCGATGGAGTGGCGGGTCGACGCGGCCCGGTTTGCCTCCAAGAGCGTCAACAGCCCCTTTCACGGCTGGACGCTGCAGGGCAGGGCGGTGGCCACGATCGTGGGGGGTCGCATCAAGTATCGGCTCGCGGAGCCGGCGGTCGTCTGAGCGATGCTGGGCCTACGCGACGGAGGGTGAGCGGCGATGAAGATCCTCATCGACGGCTACAACCTGCTCCACGCCTCGGGCATCTTCGGGGGCGTGCGGGGGGCCGGCGGCTTCGAGGCCTCGCGGCGGGCGCTCCTCGATGAGATCGCCCGGCTGCTGGGGCCGGCTGCCGGCGGGGTGACCGTGATCTTTGACGCCGCCGACGCGCCGCCGGGATTGCCCGAGCGGACGGTGCACGAGGGGATCCAGGTGCGGTTCGCCCGGGGCTACGACTCGGCCGACGCCCTGATCGAGGACCTGATCGACGATCACGACGCGGTCACGGCCCTGACGGTTGTCTCATCCGACAACCGCGTGATCGCGGCCGCCCGCCGGCGGCGGGCCAGGCCGGTCGGCAGCGGCGAGTGGCTTGCGGAGCTGCGGGAGAACGCCCGGGCCCGCGAGGCGGCCGAGACCAAGCCGCCCGAGCCGGGGCCCGAGGGGGCGGAATACTGGAAGCGTTACTTCGGGCTCTGAGAGGGGCTTCTCCGGGGAGGGGTCGGTCGGGGGCACGCGCAGAAGCCGGGGAATCTTTGCGCCTCACCAGCGAGTCCCTATCGGCCAAGCGAGCATCCTGTAGCAAAATCCCCCGGCGCCGAGCATGTCACCGCCGGCCCCGCGGGAATCGGGAGCGGGACAGCCCAACGGCCCGCCGTCCGGCGGTTGACGTGCGAGGGTTTGGTTGGTTGTGACCGCGGATTGGGCGGGTTGGTTGTGGACGCGGGTGTGGGCTTCTGGGGGCTGGAAAAAGCCCAACGGCCCGCCGTCCCGGGGTACAAGTTTCCCGGGGTATTCGGTTGTGGCCGCGGATTGGGCGGGTTGGTTGTGGACGCGGGTGTGGGCTTCCGGGGGCCGGGATCGCTCAACGGCCCGCCGTCCCGGGGTACAAGTTTCCCGGGGTATTCGGTTGTGACCGCGGATTGGGCGGGTTGGTTGTGGACGCGGGTGTGGGCTTCCGGGGGCCGGGA
>CALGAS010000337.1 GCA_937959175.1 uncultured bacterium
GCAGTTCGCCGCCGAACCAGTCAGCGATCCGGGCAAGATCGACGCAGGTATGGCCGTCACGGGGCGTGCGGAGAGCCAGTCCGAGGGCCACCCAGGCCAGCAGATCGAGGACGACCGGCTTCGCTGACGGCGGCTCGCCTGCCGCGGGCACCTCGCGGGCAGCCAGCGAGACGAAGACACCGACCGCTGCCACGTCGTCGGGCGAGATGATGCCCGCGTCGACGTAGGGAACAAGCTCAGCCGGCGGATCGGTTGTGAGGAGCGTCGTCATGGGTGCTCACCTCTGCCGGCAAACAGGTCGCTGAGTTGTCGCCAGAGCGGGGCCGGGGGCACCCAGGCGAACACACCGTAGCGATGACCAGCCTCGTCGACCGGTGTCTCGGGGCCGTGCATCCCTCGGGTGAATCCGTAGACCACACCTGCCAGGCATTCGCCGGCGTCCCAGCCGGCCGGCTTGACCGGCCCGAGCCGCCAGCGGAGCAGCCGGTAGACGGCCGTCCCGTAGATGATCGCCTGGAGCGGGTAATGATGATCCTGCATCGCCGTCACAAGCCGGCTCGGGGCGTAGGCGGCCAGCGGCACGGCATCATCGCGGCGGTGCAGCCTGTTGGTCTTGAAGTCGGCGATCAGGAGTCGTGGATCGTCGGCCGACCTTCCAGGCAGGCGAAGCACGGCGTCGATCGAGCCGTTGATCAGACCAGCCAGCGGGATGTCAAAGGCCGGCCCGGCCAGGACGCGGGCATAGTCTGCCAGCGGATCGTCGGGCAGCAGGCAGGCGGCCAGCACCCGGCCCAGGTCGCTGGCCCTCACGTCGCTGGCAAGCCCCGCCAGGCCCATCTCGAAGTCGAGTTCGGCGAGCCGATCTGCGGTGGAGAAGTCACCAAAGCAGAGGTCGCGAAAGCCGGCGGCAGCCGGCCCGCCGAAGGGTGTTTCGAGGGCCGCGGCAACCATCGCCGCCAGCGGCTCATGATGCGGCCGCAGGAGTGCGGAGGTGGCGACGTCTGCCACGATGCTTGCCACGGCGGCCGTGCGGCCAGCCGCATCGCCCCCGGGGACAACCTCGAGCCGTTCGAAGATCTCGTGGACGGCCGAGCCGAAGGCTGTCCCGGCCGGCAGGTCGGGGATCGAGAACGACGCGAGGTCGAGAGCGGTAGCCGTTCCTGCGGCAGCAGCGGGCGGCAGGCTCCCCGGACCGGCAGCCAGTGCGGCCGCCGCGTCGCCGGGCGCGCCCGCGGGTTCGTCGTGGCCCCGGCCGGGAGGCGCGTGGTCGCCTGCCTGGCCGTGGGCGGCAGCGGCGACGATGCCGCTGAACGACGTGCGACGATATGTCTGCTGCACCTCAGCTGGCAGCGGGGCGACCGTGGGACTGTCGGGCGATTCTTCGGCATCGCTTGGCCGCCACCGCCGGGGCAGGTGGGGCAGATCGGCGGCGGCACGGGTGGGCGGCGGGCTGGTCACCACCGCATCGAGCACGCCGCCACCGTCGTCGGCTTTGCAGATGACGCAGAGGTGATGCCGCGGCCGCGTCAGGGCCACGTAGAGCAGGCGGCGGAGTTCTTCGTTGGCGGCTGCCAGGACAGCATCACCAGCGGGCTTTGAACTGGTTCCGGAGAGGGCGTAGGCCACGTCGAGCCGCCGTTGCCCGCCGGCATAGAAGACGGCCGGCCCCGGGGGGGTCCGCTCCTTCTCGTTCCAGTCGTCGACGACCACGACACAGGGAAACTCGAGGCCCTTGGCGACATGCACCGACATGATTCGCACGGCGTCTTCGTCGCTCTCGACCCGCCGGCTGACGAGGTCCGACGTTTCATCGCGGCGGGCCAACTCGGCCATCTGCTCGAGCATCAGGCGGGCGTGGCAGCCGCGGCCGCCGGTGGCGTCGTGCAGCAGTTCCACGAGGTGGGCCAGATCGACGATCTGCCGTTCGCCGTCGGGGCCAGCGGCCAGCCGACCGGCCATCGAGACGTCGCTCATGATCGCGGCCCGCACCGCCGCGATGCCCCGGGCCTGGAGCACCGCGTGGAGCGCCGCGATCTGTTCCTGCACCGCCTGCTCCGCTTCCTCGCCGAGCCGGCCAACGGCGGTGAGCGGGTAGCCGAAGAAGACCGTCGCCGCCGCCCGCCGGACCCGGCTGCCGCTGCCGGGTCGCTCCATCGCCTCCAAGAGCACCCGCAGATCGTCGGCGGCCTGCCCGCGCATCACGCTGGCCGTGCCGGTGCTCACCGCCGGGATGCCCGCCCGGGCAAGCCGCTCCTCAATCGCCTTGCCGATCGCGTTGACACGAACGAGCACGCAGATGTCGCGCGGCGTGATCGGCAGCGACGCCGGCCCGGTCTCGCCCCCTGCGAATCGTCCCCGATCGAGCAGTTCAAAGACCTTCCGAACGGCCGCATCGGTGGCCCAGGCTTCGCCCCGGTCGACGAACTCGACCGGCGGCAGATCGAGCAGCCGCGACTCGCCCCGGTGCTCGGCGGCCGTCACCGGCTGATAGCCGATCCCCGGGCCGAACGAGGCTCCCTCCAACGACTCATTGAGCGTGTCGAGCAGCGGGCCGTCGGAGCGGAAGTTTCTCGCCAGCGTGCGGCGGGGCCGGCCGCCTGCTTCCCCTTCGACAAACCGCAGGTAGGCGTTGATGTCGGCTCCCCGGAAACCGTAGATCGCCTGCTTGGGGTCGCCGACCGCGAGCAGCCGCCGGCCGTCATCAGCGGCCTCGGGGCCTGCCGTCGGAAAGAGCGTGTTGAAAAACTCCCACTGCAGTCGGCTCGTGTCCTGGGCCTCATCGACGATCGCCAGCCGGAACCGGCGGCGGAGTTCGGCGAGCAGCCCCGCCCGCGCCGGCCGCCGGACCTCTTCCCAGGCCAGTCGCAAAAGGTCGTCAAAGCTCGGCGTGGCCCGCATCACCGCCTGCACCCGGGCCACGCAGGCTTCCACGATCACCACCGCCTGCTCGAGCCGCTCCGTCTCCGCGGCCGGTCGGTCGGCTGAGTCGAACCAGGGCACGAGAAAGGGATCCCGAAGGGCCGCGGTGACGACCGCGACCAGGCGGGCCTCGTCCCAGCTGCGGCCCGCGGCCGCCTCGCCGACCACGGCGTCGTTGACGGCTTCGGCCACCGTCCGCTCGAGCCGGTCCTCATCGCCGGCATCACCCGGGTCGACCCCAGCCATCCGCAGGACGCGGCTGCAGATCGAGTGGATGGTGCCGATCGTCGCCGTGTCGAACTCGGCCACGGCCCGTTCGAGACGACGGACCATCACGAGTCGGTCGTCGTCGCCGGCTTGGAGGAGGGAGGCATCGAGCTCGTCGCGGGGCTCGGCGGCGTCGAGGCGGAGCAGCCGGGCGGTCGCCAAGAGCCGCCCGCGGATCCGGTCGCGAAGTTCGGCAGCGGCGTTGCGGGTGTATGTCGTGACCAGCACCATCCCGATCCGAAGGCTTTCATCGGTGGCCAGGGCGAGGGTGACGTAGGCTGCCACCGAGTAGGTCTTGCCGGTGCCGGCGCTCGCCTCCACGACCGTCCCGGAGGGGAGGGGATACTCGGTGAGATCGAACGGCGGCGGGCCGGCGATTGGAGGGGTCATGTGAGGCGATACTCCGAGGAGCCGGGTCTGCCGGTGAGCGTGAGGGCCGACGCGTAGCGATCGAGGAAATCGAGCGCCGGCGAACCCTGTGGGAAGACCTCCTCATAGATCGGCTTGAGACCGTACACGAAGGCCTCGCTCGAGCGGGCGTAGTCGGGGCCCCAGCGGCCGCCGACGGTGGCCTCGAACTTGTCCCGCCGCTTCGCCGGCAGGGCCTCGCCCAGCCGGAAGAGCCCCCGTGGCTCAGCGAGGGCCTCGCGGGCGAGGTCGACCAGTTCGGCAAGCCGGTGCCGGCAGTCGAGATCGTCGGCGACCAGGATCGTGCGGAGTTGGCAGGGATTGATCGGCTTTCCGCCAGGCGTCGTCTTGCCGGGCGACCAGGATTTGTTGCGGGCGATGATCGACACCCCTTCGACATCGAGCCCCGCCGCCCGCGCCGCCACCAGCCGGACCGCGGCGACATGCAGCGGCCGGCCCCAGGTGTCGCGTTCGGCGTTGCCGGTGGTCACCTGGACGAGTCGCCGCGATGGCTCGTGCAGGCCCACGAGGTGACCGGCCACCCGGCCCCCGCCGATGTCCACCCGCAGCTCCCGCGATACGAATCCCGCCAGTGGCACCCCCTTCGCCCCGGCGGTCGCGACGATGCCGCGGGCCAGGCCGACGATCTCATCCCGCTGGGCCTCGCCGTGGGGGCCGATCGGCAGCCGGCCGCTGGCGTCGAGGGCCTCAAGCCAGGCCGTCTCCCCGGCGGGATCGGCCACGAGCACCCCGAGCAACTCTTCGGCTGCCCGGCGAACCTCGCGGGCCGAGAAGGCCAGCGGAAAGGTGGCCGGCGTCTCGGCCTCATCGGCTCGCCAGGTGTCGATGCCGAGGGTTTCTTCAAGATGAAGCTTCAGCGGATCGCCCGCCAGCCGTTCGAGCAGTTCGAGGGCCACCACCGGTGTCGGCGGGATCGGGGCTGCGGCGGCCGTTCGGGGCGTGGCCTCCTGGCCGATGCGGGCCGACACCTCCAGAGCTGCTCGATCGTGGCTCCAGACGATCCCCGGCTGGACCGCGTCGGGCAGGAAGTTCCGCCTGCTGAGCTGATGTCGGGGATGCGAGACCTCGACGGCCGGCTGCGGAGCACCCGGTTCTCGCCCGCAGTGTCGCAGGGCGAAGTCGGCGAGTTCGGCCAGCGGCGTGACCAGCGGCACCGGCTCGTTGGTCTTGATGTTCTGGCCGGTGCAGGCGATCAGCAGCCGGTCGGAGGCGGCCAGCAGGCAGTCGAGCAGGGCCCGTCGTTCATCGATTCGCTGGTCGACATCGCCGACGAGTTGCTGGCGGGCGACCAGATCGTCGCCTTCGGCCTCCGCGATGCCAACGGCCCCGTCGTCATACCCGATGACGCAGATTACGCGGAAGGGCACGCCCCGGAGCGGGAGCATCGAGGAGGCGGTGATCGCCCCGGTCCGCAGCGGCTGCCGGCCCGCCTTGTCATCGAGCCAGCCGATGATCAGTTCGCGAACGTCATCGAAGGGAACGGGCACCTGCTCGGCTGCCGTGCCGGCCGCCCCCTCACGGAGCCGGCGGAGGCAGGCGAGGGGCTCGACCAGGTCGCCGCATTCCCGGCCGCAGAGGTCGGCCAGCACCGCCTCGATCGCGGTGCACCAGACGGCAACGGGCTGCCAGCGGGCGGTATCGGCTTCGAGCCGCTGGATCACCGTCAGAATCCGCACCAGCGATGTGATGGCTGGGATGTCCGCGGTATCGACATCGGCCAGCGGCACCACACCGCCGAGTTCCGACCGCGGTGAGGCATCGGGAAGGGCCGCTCCCAGGAGCATCCGCTCCAGGCCCCGTTTCCAGGTGTGGATCTCCGGAATGCCTTCCATGCCGAGGCGGCTGCGATGGGCGGCATCGAGCCCCCAGCGAATCTCACTCCGCTCGACGAGGTCGTTCCAGGTGGCGACCGTCTCATCGTCCACGCCAAACTGGGTCCGGACGAGCGGGTGGCCGGCGACCGTCAGCACCTCATCGACCCCGCATCGCGACCCGGGCAGCGCCAGCAGGGCTGCCAGCAACTCGGCTCCCGGACTGACCTCCCGGATGCCGCGGTCGGCAATCCGCAGCGGCAGGGAGACCGCGGCGGCCGGCCGTCCGACGATCTCGCGGCTGAAGGCGGCGCTCAGGTGGGGGGCCGCCTGCTCGATGCAGGGGCTCACGATCGCGACCTCGTGGGGCTCGAGGTCAGGGAGGTCGGCGAAGCAGTGAAGCAGCGCTTCGTGGATGACCTCCGCCTGACGGGCGAGATTGTGGCAGCGGTGGATGGTGAAGGAGGGATCGGTCGCCAGCGCGTGCGTTGCTGGCCTTGGCAGGCTCGCGGTGGCGACGGTCGCCTGCATCCGGCCGAGCAGCGTCGTGGGCAGGAGGCCAGGGTCACGGGCCCCGCTCGTGACCGCCACCCCTTGCGAAGCCAGCAGGATTTGCTGGTTGTGGACGCCTGCCAGCCAGGTTCCCACCAGAGGATCGACTCCGTCGAGGAGTTCCGGCTCCCCGCGGCGGCGGGTGGTGCCGGGCGTCGGTGCGGGGAGCGTCGGCTCGAGCCTCCGCTCGAGGCCGGGTGAGGGATGCACAAGCAGCACCTCGACGTCGCAGCGTTCCCCCAACGTCAGCAGGCACTCGAGTTGGAAGAACGAGAGCGACTCGACACCCGCCACCAGCAGCGGCCCACGATCTGCTTGATGCGCGGCCGTCAGCCGGCTCGGCGGAGGCGGCTGGCCGATCGCCCGCCGGAGGGCCTGCCAGAGTTCGAACTGCCAGCGGTCGGCCGCCGGGAGCTTGTCGGGGACCGGCTCGCCGTCGTGAACCTCGTCGGAAGCGGTGGGGCTGAGCACCGGATTGGGCGGGCTTCGATCCCACTGGCGGATCATCGTCGGTCGGCGGACGTGATACTCGTCGAATCGGATCGCCAGCCGGCGGGCTTCCAGCAGCGGATGATTCGCCCGGTCGATCGGCAGGGCGGCCGCCGCATCTCCGGCGAGACCCGCGAGCACGGCGAAGGTGAGCCGGTCGACGCTCCAGGGATCCGGCCCGCCGACAGGTTCTTGGGCAAGCAGAGGAATCGATCCGGGGAACAGAAAATCGACGTTGGCGATGATCCCGTCGCCCCGGCCGGGGCTACTGGCCCCGAGGCGTCCGGCGAGCGTCGCCTCGAGCCAGGCCCGGGCGCCGGCGTGGGGCACAACGATCCGCTGCCGCAGGAATGGGTCACCCGGCCGTGACAGGAACCGCACGACCGCCGGCAGCACGTCGGCGAGGCAACGGACGAGGTGGACGCGGAGCGACATCGGGCGGGCGGCGGAAGGGCAGGACCATGGCGGCGTTCAGCCCGACCGTTGTATCACCCCTCCCCTGACAGGAGTGGTCAGGGGGCCCCGCCGGGCCGCCGGTGGCAAGGGCCCCTGGAAAGCCCGGAAACCGGGGGAAGCCGGGGCGGCTGCACCTGGCCTTCCGCAGTCGGCCTTGACCCCGAGAGCCGGAAGAATCATCAAAGTCACCGGGGCGGGACGCCC
>CALGAS010000338.1 GCA_937959175.1 uncultured bacterium
CGTCGGCGCCGTGCTCCCGCAGCTGGAGCCGGCCCTCGGTGAGGCCGAGGTTGAGGTACCACTTCCAGCGGCGGTCCCGCCAGTAGCGATACCACTCGGGCGAGTCGGCCGGCCGGCAGAAGAACTCGATCTCCATCTGTTCGAACTCGCGGGACCGGAAGGTGAAGTTCCGCGGGGTGATCTCGTTGCGGAAGCTCTTGCCGATCTGGGCGATCCCGAAGGGCACGCGGACCCGCGACGTGTCGAGCACGTTCTTGAAGTTGACGAAGATTCCCTGGGCCGTCTCCGGCCGAAGGAAGGCGCGGTCGTCATCGCCGTCGCTGGCGAGGGCCCCGATCCGCGTCTGGAACATCAGGTTGAACTCGCGGGGCTCGGTCAGCGTGCCGGCGGCGGCGGCGTCGGGGCCGAGGACCTCCGCCAGGGCCACCCCGGCGGCGACGGCCGCTGGCAGCGGCGTCGCCTCGCCTTCCCAGGCGATTTCGGCGACCTGCTTGGCCCGCAGCCCGAAGAACTTCTGGGCCCGGGCGGCGAGCTCGACGGCCAGGTCGTCGCCCGAGGCGTCGGTCGTCACGAAGGCCTTCTTGTCGCGGTGGGCCGCCCAGCGGCCGGTCAGATGGTCGTAGCGGTATCGCTTCTTCGACTCCCGGCAGTCGATCATCCAGTCGTGGAAGAGGTCGAAGTGGCCGGAACACTTCCAAACCTGCGGATGCATGATGATCGTGCAGTCGAGGCCGGCCATCTCGTAGGCGGAAGGAGCCCCGGCGGGCGTCGCCAGCTCGTCGTGGCCGGCGACCATGTCGTGCCACCAGGCGTCCTTGAGGTTCCGCTTGAGGGCCACGCCCAGGGGCCCGTAGTCCCAGAAGCCGTTCAAGCCCCCGTAGATCTCGCTCGATTGAAAGATGAAGCCGCGTCGCTTGGCCAGCGACACGATCCGGTCCATCCGGGATTGGTCGGCGGGGGTGCTCATGGGGTGGGTCGGTCGCTTGCAGAGTCGGGGAAAGCCCCGAAGTTTACCGCCAGCGTGCGGCGTCTGCGAGGAGCTCGTCGCGGTGGTCGAGGCGGGGCACGACGGCCAGCGAGTCGATCGCCGCGGAGGCGGCCAGGTCGGCCTCCATGCCGAGGGCGAGGAGATTGGCGCCGCCGCGGCTGGTGCGATAGGCCGTCGCGATCCGTTCCGGCAGGCTCTCGCGGCCGGTGGCGGCCAGGTCGCGGAAATGCCGGCGGGCGGCCCGGGCCGGCAGGTCGAGGATGTCGTGCACGGCGGCCGGGTCGCGGCCGGCGGCGTCGAGGATCCCGCCGGCGGCCAGGAGGTCTTCCTCGGTCACCTCGCCGTCGGTGCCGGCGCAGACGAGGTGGACCGCCCCGCAGCTGAGTTCGGCGGCCAGCCCGCGGGCGGCCTTCGCCACCGCCGTGCGGTTGACGATCGCCCCGACGAGGATCGTCGCGGCCTCGCGGCAGGCGGCGATCGCGGCGGTGCCGTTTGTGGTCGTGATCACGACGGGCCGGCCGCTGACCCGCTCGGCGGTGTATTCCAGCGGCGAGTTGCCACGATCGAAGCCGGCGATCTTGACGCCCCCCCGCTCCCCGCCGAGCACGGCCCCGGGACGGTCGGCGGCGGCGGCGAGGGCCTCCTCGATCGAGCGGCGGGGCACGACGCAGGTCGCGCCGTGGGCCAGGGCCGTGGCGATCGTGGTCGAGGCCCGCAGCACGTCGATCACGACGGCGATCCCTCCCGCGACGGCCCGCGGCGGCATACGATGGTAAAGTTCGTGGCAGTGCCAGTGCATGTCGCGAATCCGGCCGTGGGGATCGCGACCGGCACCCACGACCGAAGAAACGCCTCCCGTGACTGCCGACCGATCCGCCACGATAGAGGAAGTCCCTACGGCGGGCCATGCCGGTTCGCCTCCGAGGGTCGACAAGAGCGGCGAGCGGGTCCGCGGGATGTTCGCTGAGATCGCCCCGCGGTACGACCTGGTCAACCGGCTGCTCTCCGGCGGGATCGACGTGCTCTGGCGGCGGACGACTGTCCGGCGGGCGCCGCTGCCGGCCGCCGGCTCGCTCCTCGACGTCTGTTGCGGCACTGGCGACCTCGCCCTCGCCTACGCCGCTGCCGCGGGCCCCGAGGTTCGGATCGTGGCCAGCGACTTCTGCCGGCCGATGCTCGACCGCGGTGAAGAGAAGGCGGCCCGGGCCGGGCGGGCGATCGAGTGGATCGAGGCCGACGCGATGGCGCTGCCCTTCGCCGACGCCGAGTTCGACCTGGTGACGGTTGCTTTCGGCCTGCGGAACATCGCCGACACCGCCCGCGGCCTGGCCGAGATGGCCCGGGTCACGAAGCCGGGGGGCCAGCTGGCGATCCTCGAGTTCTCCCTGCCGCGGTCGGCGGTGATCCGGACAGGCTATCTCTGGTACTTCCGCAACGTCCTTCCGCGGCTGGGCAATGCGGTGGCCCGCAACGGCTCCGATGCTTACACGTACTTGAATCAGTCGGTCGAGGAGTTTCCCTCGGGGGAGCGGCTGGCGGCGATTGTCCGGGCGGCAGGCTACGAGACGGTCGAGATGGTGCCGCTCTCCTTCGGGATCGCCACGCTCACGATCGCCACCCGCGGCCAGGCCACGCCCGGCGACGGAGCGGCCGCCTCGTGACCGACACGCCTCCCCTCGTCGTGGCGATCACCGGTGCCTCCGGCGCTCCCTACGGGGTCCGGCTGCTCGAGGTGCTGCTGGCCGCCGGCCGCGAGGTCCATCTGGCGATCAGCCCCTCGGGGCAGGCGGTGATCCTGGAAGAGCTCGGCCGCAGGGTCGACATCGATCGCTTCGAGCTGGCGACGCTGCTCGGCGGCCCGGCTCCGGCGACGGGCCGGGTCCACTACCATCATTACAAGAATCTGATGGCCCCGATCGCCAGCGGGTCGTTCCTGACTGCCGGCATGGTGATCTGCCCCTGCAGCGGCAGCACGCTGGCGGCGGTTGCCCATGCGATGGGAGAGAACCTGATTCATCGGGCCGCGGAGGTCCACCTCAAGGAGCGGCGGAAGCTGGTGGTCGTGCCCCGCGAGACGCCCCTCTCGCTGCCCCAGCTGAAGAACATGCAGGCGATCCACGAGGCGGGCGCCGTCGTCCTGCCCGCCGCGCCCGGCTTCTACGCCCGGGCGGAGACCGTCGCCGACCTCGTCGACTTCGTCGTGGCGAGAGTCTGCGACCAGCTCGGCGTCTCCAACACGCTGATTCCCCGCTGGGGCACCGAGTCGTGACCAAAAAAGGGGACATCCCCCATTTCCCGGCCACCGGAGCCGGCAAAAAAGGGGACATCCCCCTTTTCGCGACCGCTGGAGCCGGTCAGGGTGTTCTCCAGAAAAGGGGGATGTCCCCTTTTTTTTGGCCGCGGCTGCGGAGCTACCTCGAACTCGTTCGGTTCAGCCACACGATCTTTGCGCTGCCCTTCGCGGTAATGGCGGCCCTGATCGCGATCCGCCTCGGTGGTGACGGGCATTGGTCGCTGGAGCAGCCCTGGTCGCTTGCCAAGCCGGTGCTGGGAATCCTCGCCTGCATGGTCGCGGCACGGACCGCGGCAATGGCCTTCAACCGGCTGATCGATCGGGCGATCGACGCGGAAAACCCGCGGACGGCCAGCCGGCATCTGCCGCGGGGTGAACTCGGAACCGGCGAAGTGCTCGGGCTGGTGGCTGCCTCGTCGGTCGCCTTTGTCGCTGCGACGCTCCTGTTTCTGCCCAACTGGCTGCCGGTGGCCCTCGCCCTGCCGGTGCTCGCCTGGCTGCTGGGCTATTCCTTTGCCAAGCGGTTCACGTCGCTGGCCCATCTCTGGCTGGGAGCGGCGCTCGGCCTGGCACCGGTCGCCGCCTGGATCGCCCTGCGGGGCGAGACGCTCCTGCGGGATCCGATCGACATCCTGCCCGCCGCGATCCTCGGCCTGGCCGTCACGACCTGGGTGGCCGGCTTCGACATCATCTACGCCTGCCAGGACGCAGCCTTCGATGCCGCCCACGGTCTCCACAGCATGCCGGCCCGGCTCGGCGTGCCCCGGGCCCTCCGTTTCTCGAAGTGGCTCCACGGAGCGACGATGCTGCTGCTTGCCGGCCTACCGTTGGTGGTTCCCCAGTTGGGCTGGATCTACTGGACCGCCCTCGCTGCCATCGCGGCCCTGCTCGTCTGGGAGCACGCCCTGGTCCGCCCCGACGACCTCTCCCGGGTCAACCAGGCCTTTTTCACAGCCAACGCGGCTATCGGGATGCTGCTTTTGGCCGCGATCGCGGCCGATTTGTGGCTCTAACCTCCGTCTGCCAGTTGCCAAATCCACCGGCCTGCGGTTTTTCTGATAGCGGAAGCGGCCCGTACGCCGCCCGTCCTGACGTCCACGAGGAGTTTTGTCCCGCATGATTCGAGCCGTCACGCCGTCCCTGGAGCCGATCCGCGAGAAGGTGGAGGCCGGCGAGCGGCTCACCGCCGCCGAGGCCGAGTCGCTCTGGGATCCGGCCCTCGATCTCCACGAGCTGGGAGAGCTGGCCAACCTCGTCCGCGAGCGGAAGAACGGCAACCTCGCCTACTACAACATCAACACCCACCTCAATCCGACCAACGTCTGCGTCTACCGCTGC
>CALGAS010000339.1 GCA_937959175.1 uncultured bacterium
TGGGTGCGGGCAGTCGCTTTTTTCGGCGTCGACCGCGCGCGCTGCACATAGAAGCCCCCCTGCGCGAGCAGGGGGGACGGCGGGCCGTTGGGCGAGAGCGGTAGCCGGGAGTCCGGCGGTCGTTCGCGAAGGAGAAGCCCGTGGTCGGGGGCTCGCGGGGTATGGAAAAGGGGACTGGCTCCGAGCGCAGCGAGGTGCCTGTACCCTTTCCAACGGGGACGTGGTGAAGTGCCACTCGGGTGTTGGTTGTGATCGCGGATTGGGCGTGTTGGTGGTGGACGCCGCGCGGTTATCGGATGTGGGGCGGCCCAACGGCCCGCCGTCCCCGCGGTTCAAATCCCGGGAGGGGTTTGGTTGGACGCGCGGATTGGGCGTGTTGGTGGTGGACGCCGCGCGGTTATCGGATGTGGGGCGGCCCAACGGCCCGCCGTCCCACCGGCTCGCGCCGGTGGGCTTCTATGGCGGTACGTCTCGCGGAGGCGAGGTGTCTTAGAAGATGCCGAGCTGGTCGCGGGCGGATTCGGTCATCCGGTCCGGGGTCCAGGGGGGATCCATCACGATGCGGACCTCGACGTTCGCGACGTCGGGCCGCTGGGTGAGCACCCGCTTGGTGTCGGCAATCAGCTGCGGGCCGGCCGGGCAGGCGGGGCTCGTCATCGTCATGTCGATCGAGACATCGTGCTTGGCCGCGTCGTCGGCCGCAGCCCCGAGCGTCACGCCGTAGATCAGCCCGAGGTCGACGATGTTCACAAACAGCTCCGGGTCCTTTACCTCCTTGAGCAGCTCGTGAACCTTCTCCTCGCTCAAGGGGCCGGTGTCGGCCGGCGGGGTGGCGGCCGGAGCGGCGGTTGCATCGGCGGCGGCGGCGTCGGAGATTGCCGGAGCAGCGGTCGCCGCCGGGGCAGGGGAGGGGGCTCCGGATGACGGGCCGCCGGCAGGCGGAGCAGCGGCATGGGCGGTCGGGCCGTCGGCGGTGGCCGAGTCCCGCAGCCGGATCCAGACGCCGCCGTCTTCGAGTTTGACCTCGTGGGACCGAGTTGGCCGCACCGCCGGCATCGTCAGGGCGGCGCCCGATCGGATGTCGAACTTCGCGCCGTGGCGGGGGCAGGCGATCGTGTGGTCGCGGAGGGCCCCGTCGGCCAGCGGGCCGCCGTCGTGGGTGCAGACGTCGTCGAGGGCGAACCACTCGCCGCCAACGTGGAAGAGGGCGATCATCTCGCCCTCGACCTCGACGAGGGTCTTGCCGGGATCGGGGACCTCAGAGATGTCGATGACGCGTTCGAACTCGTGCATGGGGGGCTCGGGGGGTGTGGAAAAGGGGACTGGCTCCGAGCGAAGCGAGGTGCCTGTACCCTTTTCACCGGGGACGTGGGGAAGTGCTATTGGGGGGGGGCGGTTGTTGGGGGGCGGTTTAAGTTTTTGGGTTTTTTGGTGGTGATCGCGGATTGGGCGTTGGGGTGGTGGACGGTTTTTCTGGCTTCCGGGGACTGGGACGGCTCAACGGCCCGCCGTCCCCCCGGCTCGCGCCGGGGGGCTTTTATGGGTGCTGGCCGCCGGTCAGGTGATGCGGCGGATCCGGCTGCAGACGGCGCGGGCGAGGGCTTCGCGGACCTCGGGGATCGTGATCCGGTCGAAGACCTGCTGGAAGAAGCCGGCGACGACCAGACGGGCCGCTTCGTCGGCCGAGAGGCCGCGGGCCTGGGCGTAGAAGACCTGTTCGGCGTCGACCCGGCCGCTGGTGGCGCCGTGGGTGCAGCGGACGTCGTCGGCCTCGATCTCGAGGCCGGGGATCGAGTCGGCTCGCGACTCGTTGGAGAGCATCAGGTTGTCGTTCCGCTGATAGCCGTCGGTCTTCTGGGCGTCCTTGTCGACCTTGATCATGCCCCGCCAGACGAGCCGCGAGCGGTCCTGAAGGGCGCCCTTGTAGAGCAGGTCGCTCTTGCAGGAGGGAGCCTCGTGGTGCTGAAGCGTGTTGTAGACGAGGTGCTGCCGGCCCTCGGTGAACATCACGCCGTTGACCTGGGCCTCGGCGTCGCGGCCGGCCAGGGCGACGTCTTGGGCGACCTGCGAGAGCCGGCTGCCGAGGGCGCCGAGCGTCCACTGGAGCCGCCCGCCCGCCTGGACGACCGCCTTCTGCCGGGCGACGTGCCAGACGCCGGTGTTCCAGTTTTGAAGGTTGACCATCCGCAGGAAGGCACCCCGCCCGACGACGATCTCGGTGCCGCCGCAGTGGAAGCCGCCGGCCGAACCGGCCGGGCCGCCGCCGGCGGTCTCCGTGAGCAAGGTCGCCTCGGCGCCCTCGCCCAGCACGACGAGCACGTGGGCCGTGTCGACGCCGCCGGCCGAGATCGCCGACATCACGTGGAGCGGCTCGGCCAGCTTTACGCCCGGAGGCACGTAGAGCACGGCGCTGCCGCGGTGGAAGGCACCATGAAGGGCGGCGAACCAGTCGCAGCGGGAGTCGATCACGGAGAACCAGTGGGGCTCGAGGGCCTCGCCGAGCTCACCGAGCACCGCCTCGGCCGCCCCAAACCGTACCCCCTTGGCCGCCAGGGCGGGGTCGAGCTCGTCGCAGACGACATGCCCGTCGAGCGTCGCAAACCGCCCCGCGATCCCAGGGACTGGCTCATTTTGCGGAGCAAAATGTGCCTGTCCCTCTTTTCCCCCAAGGACTCGCTCCTTCTGCCCATCAAAATGTGCCTGTCCCTCTTTTCCTCTTTTTCCTCCGGCTTCCTCCTCCGGAAAGCACTCCGCCGCCGCCTCACCCGAGGCGATCGCCTCGGCGAGCAGCCCGACTGGCACCTCCCGCGTCGCGGGCGGCGCCGAAAGCCCCCAGGCGGCCGGCTTGAAGAGCCGCAGGTCGGTCCGCATCCAGTGCTCGCTCTTGCGGTCGGGCAGGGCGAGCGACTCGAAGGCCTCGAAGGCCTGCCGCCGTCGGTCATTGATCCAGGCGGCGGCGTCGGCCGCGGCGATCACCGCGTCGAGGCCGGCCCGGTCGAACCGGTTCTCGAGGGAAGAGGATGAAGAGACAGGCGCGGTCGCGGCGGGCATCATGGGCTCCCGGGGTAATCCTGGCCGGTGGCCATCAGCCGACCGAGCCTTCCATTTGCAACTGAATGAGCTTGTTCATCTCGACGGCATACTCCATCGGCAGCTCCTTGACGAGCGGCTCGATGAAGCCGCCGACGATCATGGCGCTGGCCTCGGCCTCGGAGAGTCCGCGGCTCATCAGGTAGAAGAGCTGCTCCTCGCCGATCTTCGAGACGCTCGCCTCGTGGCCGATCGAGACGTCCTGCTCCTCGATCTCGATGTAGGGGTAGGTGTCGCTGCGGCTGGCGTCGTCGAGGATCAACGCGTCGCAGACGACGCTTGACTTGCTCTTGGTCGCCCCGGGCTCGACCTTGACCAGACCGCGGTAGCTGGAGCGGCCACCGTTCTTCGAGATGCTCTTGGAGACGATTCGGCCGCTGGTCCGGGGGGCGGCGTGGACGATCTTCGCCCCGGCGTCCTGATGCTGGCCGGCCGAGGAGAAGGCGATCGAGAGGATCTCACCGCGGGCCCCCGGCTCCATCAGATAGACGGCCGGATACTTCATCGTCAGCTGGCTGCCGAGGTTGCCGTCGATCCACTCCATCAGCGCGCCCTCGTAGGCCATCGCCCGCTTGGTGACGAGGTTGTAGATGTTGTTGGCCCAGTTCTGGATCGTCGTGTAACGGCAGCGGCCGTGCTTCTTGACGACGATCTCGACGACGGCGGAGTGGAGGCTCTCCGAGGAGTACATCGGGGCGGTGCAGCCCTCGACGTAGTGCACCTGGGCCCCCTCGTCGACGATGATCAGCGTCCGCTCGAACTGCCCCATGTTCTCGGCGTTGATCCGGAAGTAGGCCTGGAGTGGAAACTCGATCGAGACCCCCTTGGGCACGTAAATGAACGAGCCGCCCGACCAGACGGCCGAGTTCAGGGCGGCGAACTTGTTGTCGCTGGGGGGGATGATCGTGCCGAAATATTCCCGCAACAGGTCCGAGTGCTCGCGGACGGCGGTGTCGGTGTCGGTGAAGATCACGCCCTTCTTGGAGAGGTCTTCCTGGAGCGAGCCGTAGACGACCTCGCTTTCGAACTGGGCCTTGACCCCGGCGAGGAACTTTCGCTCGGCCTCGGGGATGCCCAGCCGGTCGAAGGTCTGCTTGATCGCGTCGGGGACCTCTTCCCAGGTCTTGCCCTGCTGCTCGGCGGGCTTGAGGTAGTAGTAGATGTCCTGGAAGTCGATCCCCAGCCGGCCACCCCAGGAGGGCATCGGCTTGCTCTGGAAGATCTCGAACGACTCGAGACGGAAGTCCCGCATCCAGCCGGGCTCCCCCTTCATCTCGGAGATCTGGGCGACGATCTCGGCGTCGATCCCTTTGCGGGCCTTGAAGACCGCCGGGGAATCGGTGCGGAAATCGTACTTGTTGATCTCGCCGATCGCGTCGGTCGTCGTGTTTTCCAGTCCGGTCGCCATGGCTGCGGATCTCCTGCGTCTCTCGTGCTCGTGTCGTGCCTGTGGTCTGCCAGTCGTCCGTCAGGTCGAGACCGCCTCGGCCTTGGCGTCTTCCATCTCCCGCTCCACCGCGGCCGCCTCGGGGTAGGCAGCCCGGATCCGCTCGTAGCCCTTCTTGTGGAGCTCGGCGGCCAGTTCCGGCCCGCCGCTCTCCACGATCCGGCCGCCGAGCATGACGTGCGTCTTCAGGGGCACGTTGTGCTCGAGGAGCTGCTCGTGGTGGGTGATGATCAGGATGCCCATCTGGTGGCTGGCCTCGCCGCCGCCGCTGCCGATCCGGGCGATGCTCTGGCTGGCCAGCCGAACGGCATCGGCGTCGAGGCCGCTGTCGGTCTCGTCGAGGATCGCGAACCGGGGCTGAAGCATGGCGAGCTGGAGGATCTCGGCCCGCTTCATCTCGCCGCCGGAGAAGCCGTCGTTGACATACCGCCGGGCGAACTCGGGATCGATCGAGAGCTCGGCCATCTTGGCCTTGAGTTCCGCGCGAAACTCCTTCATCGGCATCAGCTCCTCCCCTTCCTTGCGGTCGGGGTTGCGAACGTTGGTCACCGCGTGGCGGAGGAACTCGGCCAGCCGCACGCCGGGAATCGACATCGGCCGCTGGAAGGCGAGGAAGATCCCGAGCCGGGCCCGCTCGTCGGGCTCCATCGCGAGGATGTCGTGCCGGGTGCCGTCGGCATCGACCAGTTCGATCGAGCCGGCGGTCACCTCGTAGCCCGGGTGGCCCATGATCGCGTAGCCAAGCGTGCTCTTGCCGGAGCCGTTGGGGCCCATCAGGGCGTGGATCTCGCCGCGGCCGATCTCGAGGTCGACCCCGCGGAGAATCTCCGTGCCCTCCACGCTGACGTGGAGGCCCTTGATCACGATCGTGTCCTTCGCCTCGCTCATCGGTTCTCTTACTCGCGGTTGGCGGGCTTCGACGGCCCGAGGGGAAGCTTCTGGAATGAACGAACAGCTGGTCAGCCGGTGATCTTTTGGTGGTCGAAGACGAGGTCATCGCCGTCGACCGCCGGAGCCACGTAGCCCGAGTGATGCGGCACGGGCAGTTCGTCGGCCATCTTGCCCGGGC
>CALGAS010000340.1 GCA_937959175.1 uncultured bacterium
CACTGCCGTCGTCGATGATCTGGGCGTAGATGTGCTTGTGGGTCCGAAATACCGAGAGCCGAGGCCGCTCGGCCGTGCCCCGAAGGGGCTTGCGGACGCGGTACCGACGGCGAATGCGCTGACGGCCAATCGTGCGGGCGTGGTCCATGATCGCGTGTCGTGACTGATGGGGTCGGAGCCGGCCGAGACCGGCCTCCAGAATGGTTTACTTGGTGACTGCCTTGCCCGCCTTGCGGCGGACCTGCTCGTTCTCGTAGCGAATGCCCTTGCCCTTGTAGGGCTCCGGCTTCCGCAGGGCTCGGACCTCGGCGGCAAACTGGCCGACGGCCTGCTTGTCGATCCCCTTGATTGAGACGTGCGTCTGGTCGGGGCAGGTGACCGTCAGGTTGCCGGGGATTGGGACATGCAGTTCGTTGGCAAATCCGACGCGAAGTTGGAGCACATCCTTCTGGATGGCCGCCAGGTAACCGACGCCGACGATCTCGAGTCGCTTTTCGTACCCCTTGGAGACGCCCTCGACCATGTTGGCCGCGAGGGCCCGGGTCAGGCCGTGGACCGAGCGGGCGATCCGGTCATCGCCATCTCGCGTCACAGTGATCGTGTCGCCGGCCTCGTTGACGTCCACCCGCACCGCGGAGTGGAGCCGCTGCTCGAGCTTGCCGAGCGGTCCTTCCACGTGGAGCGTGCCGTCGACCACGGAGGCCTTCACACCCTTGGGGACCGGAACAGGATTCTTGCCAATGCGGGACATGCTGACTGACCTTTCGGAACTACCACAACTCGCAGAGCACTTCGCCGCCAAGCTTCTTCTGCCGTGCCTCGCGGTCGCTGACAACACCACTGGACGTCGAGAGAATCGAGATCCCCAGGCCGCCGAGCACCGGCTTGAGCCGGGCCGACCGGCTGTAGACACGTCGCCCCGGCGAACTGACCCGGCGGATGTGCCGAATCAGCCGCTCGCCGTTGGGCCCATACTTGAGCTCCAGCTGCAGGTGCGGCACAGGGGCCGCCTCCACCTCCCGCCAGTCCCAGATGAAGCCTTCCCGCTTCAAGACCTCCGCCAGCCCCCGTTTCACCTTGGAAGCGGGGATCTCGACGGTGGCGCGTTCAACCCGGACCGCATTGCGGATTCGGGTGAGCATGTCGGCGATGGGATCGGTCATCATGTCTGATAGGTCCTCTTGTCGATTCCGGGATTACCAGCTCGCCTTTCGCACGCCAGGGATACAGCCTTGGTCAGCCAACTTGCGGAAACAAATGCGGCAGGTGCCGAACTTCCGGTAGACGGCCCGAGGGCGGCCGCAGAGCATGCACCGGCGAACCAGCCGGGTGGAGAACTTCGGTGGCCTCTCGGCCGCGGCGATCTTCGATTTACTTGCCATGAGTCGGTTTCAGTCTGCTCGGGTGGTGTGCGTCTCGTCTGTCGGGCTGTCGGCCGCTACGCCGCGGCATCGCCCTCCCCTTCCTTCTTGAGCGGCAGCCCCATGGCCACCAGCAGTTCCCGGGCCTCCTCATCGGTCCGGGCCGTCGTGACGAACGTGATGTTCATGCCCTGCGGCCGGGAAAAGCGATCGGGATTGATCTCGGGAAAGACCATCTGCTCCGACAGCCCGAGGCTGTAGTTGCCGTGGCCGTCGAACGCGGTGGCCGAGAGGCCGCGGAAGTCGCGGACTCGGGGCAACGCCACGGCGACGAGCCGATCGAAGAACTCGTACATCCGGTCTCCGCGCAGCGTTACTTTGCAACCAATCGGGAGGTTTTCTCGCAGCTTGAAGCCCGAGATCGCCGCCTTCGAGAGGGTCGCCACCGGCTTCTGCCCCGTGATCTGGGCCAAGGCACCGAGGGCCTCGTCGAGATACTTCTTTTCGGTAACGGCCGCGCCGACGCCCATGCTCACCACGATCTTCTCCAGCTTGGGAATCGCATGGGGATTGGTCCGGCCGATCGCCTTCTCGAGGTGCGGCCGCACCTTTTCGGCGTAGGCCTCGAGCAGCCGGGGCGTCGCCGCCGGCTCCACTGTCGCTGTTGCCGCTTTGGTCTTCTTGGCCATCTGAAAAATCCTGATCGTGTCTCGTGGTCGTGGTTCTCGTTGCCGCCCGGTCAGCCGGCGGCGGCGGTCGCCTTCGGCCGCCGGAGGATGCCCTGCTCGGCGCCGCAGGCCCGACAGAAGCGTTCCTTGCCGCCGTCGGCGGTGATCCGGCTGCCGACGCGGGCCGCCTTGCCGCAGGCGGTGCAGACCAGCAGCACGTTGGACGCGTCGATCGGCATTTCCTTGCTCAGCCGTCCCCCCTGGGGATTCTTCTGGCTGCGGCGGATGTGGCGGTAGACCCGGTTGACGCCCTCGACAACCAGTTTGCCGCCGCGGCCGGGCTTGCCGCCGGGTCGAGCCGGCCGGACCGCCAGAACCTTGGCACGGGTTCCCCGGTCGTTGCCGGTGCGGACTTCGACGATGTCGCCCGTCTTGATCAGCATCACACCACCTCGCTCGCCAGACTGACGATTTTCATGAAGTTGCGGTCCCGCAGTTCCCGGGCCACCGCCCCGAAGATGCGGGTGCCCTTCGGATTCTTGTCGTTGTCGATGATCACGCAGGCGTTGGAGTCGAACCGCACGTAGCTTCCGTCAGGGCGACGGGTCGGCTTCTTGCAGCGGACGATGACCGCCTTGACAACGGCCTTCTTTTTGACGTCGCTGCCCGGAATCACGCTCTTGACGCTGCAGACAATGACGTCTCCCAGGCCGGCGGTCCGCTTGCGGCTCCCGCCGAGCACCTTGAAGCACATCACCTCCTTCGCGCCCGTATTGTCCGCGACGTTGAGCCGCGTCTGCATCTGGATCATGTCGTCGCTTCCTCACCGGCTCCTGCCGAATCGGCGCCGCTGGTCGGGGCCTCCTCGCCGGTGGCCGCCGCCTCTTCGGTGCGGGCCGCCGTCTCCTTGATGCTGGTGGCCCGGGCACCGCTGCGAAGCGATGCCAGGTCGACAGCGGTGCTCTTGGCCACCACGCGGACAAGTTCCCACCGCTTGGTGCGGCTCCGCGGACGACACTCGATGATTTCCACCAGGTCGCCCGGCCCCGACTCCTCCTGCTCGTCGTGCACGTGGCAGACGGTCCGGCGATGGAGAATGCGGCCATACTTCGGATGCCGCACGATCCGGGGCACTTCGACCCGTCGTGTCTTGCTCGCCGCCGCGCTGGTGACGCGGCCAGTGGCTACTCGCTTGGGCATGAACTTGATTCCTCGTGTCGTCTCTCGAAGCGTGATGGGCTGATCAGTCGGCAGCCGGGACAGGTTCCTCAGCCGGGGCAGGTTCGGCTGCCGGGGCGAGGGTGCCCCGCTCGGCCAAGATTGTCTGGCAGCGGGCGATCGTCTTGCGGTACTTCTTCTTCTCCGACGGCGCGGCGATCTTCTCGGTCTGCGCCTGGATGCGGAGCCGGAACAACGCCTCAGCGGCGTCTTTCCAGACGAGCCGGATCTGCTCGTCACCCATCTCTCGGAGTTCCTTTGCGTTGCTCATGGTCGTTGCTCGTTGCCGTTGTCTCGTCGTGTTGCTCGAAGGCCGCCCCTACCGTCCAACCTCACATCGCCCGCCGCTTCACCATCTTCACCCGCAGCGGCATCTTGTGGGCCAGCCTCGCCAGACACAGCCGGGCGGCCTCCTCAGTGACCCCGCCGATCTCGTACAGGATCATGCCCGGCTTGATGACCGCAGCCCAGTAATCAGGCTCGCCCTTGCCCTTGCCCATTCGGGTCTCGAGCGGGATCGACGTGATCGGCTTGTGGGGAAACACCCGAATGTAAAGCCGCCCCTCGGAACGCAGGTATTGCTGCGCCGCGATTCGGCCCGCCTCGATGGTCGCCGCGGGAAGCCATCCCGGCTGCTCGGCCTGGAGACCGAAGTCGCCGAAGACGACGTGGTTCCCGCGGGAAGCGTCACCTTTTATACGACCTCTTTGGCTTTTTCGGTGCTTGACCCTCTTGGGCATCAGCGCCATCGCCATCCTCCTCGTACATGCCTTGGTTGACCCAAACCTGAATCCCAATGTTGCCCTGCGCGGTCGGCGCCTCGCAGAAGCCGTAGTCGATCTTCGCCCGCAGCGTGGAGAGCGGCATCGAGCCGGCAATCGCCTTCTCGCACCGCGACATCTCCGCACCGCCGAGCCGGCCGGCCAGCTGGATCTTCACCCCCCTGGCCCCAGCGTCCATCGTGGCGTCGAGCATCCGCTTGAGCGTGCGGCGGAAAGCCGCCCGCTTGGAGAGCTGATCGGCGATGTCCTCGGCCACCAACTGGGCCTGGATCTCCGGCCGCGAGACCTCCTCGACCTTGAGGTTGACCTTGCGGCCGAGCAGGTGCTCGAGCTCCTCCTGGAGCCGATCGACCTCCTGGCCCTTGCGGCCAATGATCACACCGGGCCGCCCGCAGTGCAGGATCACCTTCACCTCGTCGCGGGTCCGCTCGATCTCGACCTTGGGGATCGCCGCCGAGCGGTACTTCGTCTTGAGGAACTTGCGAACCTTGACATCCTCGAGCAGGAGTTTGCGGAACTCCTGCTTAGAGGCGTACCAGCGACTCTTCCAGGGCTCGGTGACGCCCGTACGAAACCCGGTGGGATGGACTTTTTGACCCATTGGTTCGTCCCTTTACTCCGCTCCGCCGTCGCCTGCCACCGGCACGGCGGCATCGAGCGCGACTTTGATGTGCGACATCCGCCGCTTGATCTCGTACGCCATGCCCCGAGCCCGGGGTCGGAATCGCTTGAACATCGGACCCGGGTCGATCCGAGCGTCGACGACGACGAGGTCGTCGATCCCGGCCGCCTGCTGATTCTCCGCATTCCCCAGGGCGCTCTTGATCACCTTCTCGAGCATCCGCGCACCCCGCTGCGGCTGGTACCGCAGGATGTCGAGCGCCTCGTCGGCAAACTTCCCTCGCACGAGATCGGCCAAGGGCCTGACCTTGCGGGGGCTGATCCGGGCAAACTTATGGGAGGCTGTGAATGCCATGTCTTTCTCTCGCCGCTGCCTGCCTACTGCCTATTTGGCCTTGCCGCCGTGTCCGCGGAACATCCGCGTCGGGGAGAACTCACCGAGCTTGTGCCCCACCATGTCTTCGGTGACGAAGACCTTGAGGTGCTGCTTGCCGTTGTGCACCATGAACGTGAGGCCGACGAACTCGGGCACGATCGTGCACGATCGCGACCAGGTCTTGATCGGATCCCGCTTGCCGCTGGCGAGTTGCGCCTGGGCCTTCTCGTACACGCGGGGATCGACGTAGGGCCCCTTTTTTGAACTGCGTCCCATCGCTCGCTTACCTCACCTTCAACTGCCCGTACCGCTTGCTCTTGCGACGCCGAATGATCGCCGAACCCGAGGGCTTGCGAGGCTTGCGGGTGCTGCTTCCCTTGGCGCTCTTGCCGGTCGGGCTGACCGGATGCCGGCCGCCCTTGGTGCGGCCTTCACCGCCGCCGTGGGGATGGTCGATCGGATTCATGGCCGTGCCCCGGACGTGCGGCCGGATGCCGAGCCAGCGGGCCCGACCCGCCTTGCCCAGTCGGACATTCATATGCTCGGAGTTACCGATCGAGCCGATCGTCGCCCGGCAGGCCGCCGGCACGCGGCGAATCTCGCCGGACGGAAGCGTCAACTGAGCCCAGCCGGCCTCGCGGGCAACGAGCGTCGCGGCCGTGCCGGCCGAGCGGCACATCCGCCCGCCGCGGCCCGGCTGGAGCTCGATGTTGTGAACGGCCATCCCGAGCGGAATCGAGCCGAGCGGCAGGCAGTTGCCCACCTCCGGCGGGGCCGCCTCTCCGCTGTCGACCGTCCGGCCGACCTCGAGACCCTCCGGAGCGAGGATGAACCGCTTCTCGCCGTCGGCATAGTGGATCAGGGCGACCCGGCAGGTGCGGTTTGGGTCGTACTGGATCGAGTTGACCTTTCCAGGCACGCCGTCCTTGTTTCGCCGGAAGTCGATCAGCCGGTAGTGCTGCTTGTGGCCGCCGCCCCGATGTCGGGCTGTGATCTTGCCCTGGTTGTTGCGGCCGCCCGTCTTCCGCTTCCGCTGCCGGAGGGCCTTGGGCACCTCGGCCTTCGGCGTCAGCTCGGTGAAGTCGGAGACGCTGGCGTTGCGGCGGCCAGCGCTGGTCGGCTTGTAGATGCGGATGCCCATTGGTGTGCTTCGTGGTTGCGGGGGAGCCCGCCGCAGGCGGAAATGGTCAGAACAGGTTGATCTTGTCGTCGGCCTTGAGGGTCACAATGGCCTTCTTCCACGGCTTGGTGACGGTCTTTCGCATCCGGCCGCGGCGAACCTTCCCGCGACGATTCTGCACCGCGACCCGCCGGACCGTGACCTGAAACAACTCCTCCACCGCCCGGCGGATGTCGGCCTTGGTCGCCTCGCGGGCCACCTCGAAGGAATAGGCGTTGTTGCGGTTGGCACGATGCATGCCCTTCTCGGTGACCAGCGGCCTGAGAATGACGTGCGGCGGCTCGAGCCGCGGATTGAACGCCGGGGGGGGCGGGACAGGACCAGCCATGATCAGGACGCCTCCTGGGTGGACGCGGCGGCGGTGGCAGCCGATCGCGAGCGGACCGTCGGCCGCCGGGTTCGCTTGCCAGGCGAGCCCGCCTTGGCCGATGCGCGGAACGCGTCGAGGGCGGCCTTTGTCATCACAATCGAGCGAGGCCGAAGAATCGACCAGGCATTGAGTTCAGCAACCGGCGAGACCGCCACACCCTCGATGTTGCGAGCACTCTTCCAGAAATCGGCGTCGTGCTTTTCGGGCGCGACCAAGACCGTCTTCTCGCTCAACCCCAGCGCGGCCAGCATCTTGGCAACCGGGGCCGTCTTCGGGCCGTCGACGGTGATCGCGTCGACGATCTTCACCTCGTCCTCCGCCAGCCGCGAAGCCAGGGCCATCCGGGTCGCCGTCTGCAACGCCTTCCGCGGCATCCGCCAGCCGAAGTCGCGAGGCCGCTTGGCGAAGATGTGGCCGCCACCGACCCGCGTGCCGCTGCGGCGGCCGCCGGCCCGGGCGTTGCCGGTTCCCTTCTGCCGATAGAGTTTCTTGGTAGACCCGGCCACCTCGCCCCGCGTCTTGGTCTTCTGCGTCCCCTGTCGAGCGTTGGCCTGATACATGACCACCGCGTCGTGGAGCAACTGCTTGTTGACGGAGGCTGCCAGTTCGGCCGGGTCGATCTCATAAGAGCCGACCTCTTTGCCGGCCATGTCGTAGACGGCAAGTTTCACTTGGCACCGCCCTTCTTGGCGGCCGCCGGGGCCGCCTTCTTGAACTTGTTGGTCTGCCGCACGGTCACATAGGAGCCGTTCGGCCCAGGCACCGCCCCGCGGATCAGCAGGAGATTGCCCTCCTTATCGATCCGGACGAGCTTCACGTTTCGCATCGTCGACCGCTCATGGCCATAGCGGCCGGCCATCCGCTTGCCCTTGAAGCACCTGGCCGGCGAGGTGTTCTGGCCCGTCCCGCCCTGATGACGGTGAACCTTCTTGACGCCGTGGCTGGCCCGCTGGCCGGCGAACCCGTGCCGCTTCATCACGCCTGCCGTGCCCCGGCCCTTCGTGGTGCCGGTCACATCGACGTAGTCGATGCCCTCGAAGACATCGACCGTCAGCACCTGGCCGACCTCGACGCCGTCGTACACACCCCGCAACTCCTTGATGATTCGCTGCGGCTCGCAGTCGGCCTTCGGCAGCGTCGCCACACCCGCCTCGGCCCGCCGCTTGCTCCGCCGGCCGTCGAGCTTCGCGACCTGCCCCCGCACTGAGCGGCTGGCGAGCCGGCGGGGCTTGTCGGCGAAGCCGATCTGGAGGGCCGCGTAGCCGTCCCGTTCGGGCGTCCGGACAAAGGTCACAGGACAGGGACCAGCCTCGATCACCGTCACAGGGACCACGACGCCCGACTCGGCGTCGAACACTTGCGTCATCCCGATCTTGCGGCCCAGTAATCCCGGGCGGCCCGTCTGATCGGCGGCTGGCTTGGAAGTGGTGGCCATGGCGTGTGTCCCAGTCGTGCTCGCCGACAATCGTCGCCACCGAGGGACTAGTTCCCCACGGCCGCAACCGCACTCACGCTCGAAGCCGCTGGCTGCGGGAGCACCCGGACGAAACCGTCACAAGAAGTGACGGAGCCGGGCCTTACCCACGACGCCTTCCAAGCATGCCTGTGTCGACGCTCCTGTTTTCTCGAATGTCCTCTGCGTATCCGTCACCTCCGCCGCGGGTCAGCCCCGCGACGAAGCCTTGATTTTGATGTCGACGCCCGCCGGCAGGCTCAACTTGTTGAGCGCCTCGATCGTCTTGGCGGTCGCCTGGATGATGTCGATCACCCGCTTGTGTGTTCGAATCTCGTACTGCTGGCGGGCCTTCTTGTCGACGTGGGGGCCCGACAGAACCGTGTACCGCTCGACCCGTGTCGGCAGCGGAATCGGCCCGTGCACCTCCGAGTTGGTCCGCTTGGCCGTATCGACGATCTCCGCCGCGCTCTGATCGAGCACGGCGTGGTCGTAAGCCTCCATACGGATGCGGATGATTTCCTGCGTAGGACCGGCCACGTGACGCAACTCCGACAAACCAGTTCGCGCGGCCGGAAGGCCAACGAAGCCTCCGGCGGAAGCGGCACAAGCCGCCTCTCTACGGCGCTCCCCGCGTCCCAGGGGACACGGTCGCCGCGACGAGCGAGTCTCGAAATCTAAGGTGCGGTCTGGGGCCTGTCAATGACCCTCAAAATACTGGCCTCCCGCCGGGCCCCATAGAAGCCCCCCGGCGCGAGCCGGGGGGACGGCGGGCCGTTGGGCTCTTCCCGGCCCCCGGAAGCCAAAGCAACCGCTCACCACTAACCCGCCCAAAACGCGTCCCCAATCGCACAAACCCCGGCATGTCAACCCTGCCGCAAGCTCGGGGCGGGCCGGTGCCATCTCGCCGGACGCTCGCCTCAGGCATCCTGCCTTCCGCTCGCTCGATGCTGGCCTCGCTTTCGCCATCCTGGCTTCGCTTGGCCAGCACACGCCGGCTCGATTGGCACCGGCCCACCCCTCGCGAACCCGTA
>CALGAS010000341.1 GCA_937959175.1 uncultured bacterium
TGGCGGCCCTCTCCAAGATCGGCAAGTATGTCGAGATCTTCTATGACCTCCAGGCCACGCTCGACAAGCTCGGCGTGCTCGACCGGCTGCCGCCCGAGCCGCGGGAGGGAGAGCAGCTCGTAGCCACCGGGCCACTGACGGTGATTGCGGAACTGCCCGATCGGGAGGTTGGCCCGCGGCGGCTGGAGCTTGCCGCCGGCGAGCGGGTCGCGATCACGGGGCCGCGGGGCAAGACGCAGCTGCTCGAGACACTCGGCCTCCTGCGGCTACCGAAGGAAGGGCTGCTCGAATACGACCGCATCGACGCCCGCGGGCTCGACCGGGCCGCCGCCCGGCAGCAGGTGGCCTTCGTGGGCCGGGCCGAGGTCTTTGCAGGCACCGTGGAGGAGAATGTTCGCCTTGGACGGGACAGCCTGACGGGAGCGGACGTGCGGCGGGCCCTCGACATCGTCGGCCTCTCCGATCGCGTCGCCAGGCTGCCCCAGGGAATGCAGACCCCGCTGACGCCAGACGGCCGGCCGCTTTCCAACAACGAGATCGCCCGGCTGGCAATCGCCCGGGCGATCGCCGGCCGGCCCCGACTGCTCCTGCTCGACGGGATGCTCGATGGCCTCGACCTCTCGGCCTGTCCTGGGCTGCTCGACAGCCTCTTCGATCCGGACGCCGGCTGGACGCTGGCGGTGACGACCGCCCGCGACGATATCCGCGACCGCTGTGACAGGGTGGTGGAATGGACGTGAAGCCCGACGGACGCAAGCGGTACCTGCCTCCCGAACGCGATGCCAAGGCGCACGCTTCGCTGCGGCACACGCTCACGCCCCGGCCTGTCCGCTGGCTGGCCCGCCTCGTCTTCGCGATTTTCCTCTCCATCCCATTCGCCCTGGCCCTCGTGCCCTGGCAGCAGACCGTCCTCTGCCGCGGCACGATCGTCGCCTACTCGCCGGTCGAGCGGATGCAGGTGATCACGGCGCGGGTCTCGGGGCAGGTCAGGAAATGGCACGTCGTCGAGGGAAGCCGGGTCAAGATGAACGATCCGCTCGTCGATATCGAAGATAACGATCCGGAGCTTGCTGCCCGGCTCGACGCCCAACGGACCTTTCTCACCGGGCGGCTCTCGGCGGCCCGGCAGGAACTCGAAGAACTCTCCGCGGCCGCCCGGGCCCAGGAAGACGCCCGCGATGCAGCCGTGAAAGCGGCGGAGGCCAACCGTGACGCGGCAGCCCGAGCGATCCAGGTGGCGGAGCAGGCGAAGGCCAATGCCGTCTTCGCCCGCGACTTCGAACTCAGCCGCTATGAAATGTTTGACGATCTCTTTACCAACCCGCGGTTCGGCGGGCTGGAGAGCAAGCTCAACCGCGACGAGGCGAGGATGCGGGCCGACCGGGCCCTCACCGATGCCGAGAAGGCCGACGCCGAGATCGCCAAGGCCCAGGCCTCCCTGCTCACCCAGGAGGCGATGCTGGTGGAGGCCGACGCCCGCGGACTCTCCGCGATTGCCGTGGCCCGCAGCAACCTGCGGAAAGCCGAGCAGAATCTCTTCGCCATCGAGCGGGATATCCAGGAGGTCGACAACCGGATCGAGCGGTTCAAGGCTCGTCAGATCGTCGCCCCCTGCGACGGCGTCGTCTTTCGGGTGTCGGCAAACGTCAGCCAGGGCGGGCTGTTTGTAAAGGAAGGCGATGAGCTGTGCACGATCGTGCCCGACACCAGCGACCGCGTCGCCGAGCTCTTCCTCGACGGGGTCGATGCGCCGATCGTGCTGGCCTATGCCGACCGCCACGACGAGATGCCGCATGTGCGGCTCCAGTTCGAGGGCTGGCCGGCCGTGCAGTTTTCCGGCTGGCCGGAGCTGGCGATCGGCACCTTCGGCGGCAAGATCCGCCAGGTCGATGCCGCCAGCGGCCTGGCCGGGCAGTGCCGGATTTTGGTCGAGCCCGATCTCGTGATGCCGGGCGATCAGTGGCCCGATCCGGAGTTTCTCCGGCAGGGCAACCAGGTGATCGGCTGGGTGTTTCTCAATCGCGTGCCGCTGGGCTTCGAGATCTGGCGGCGGCTCAACGGCTTCCCACCCGTGCTCGCGCCGGCCCCGAAGTCGAAAGACAACGCGCCCAAGCCGCCCAAGATCAAGGTGGGGTGAGGCCGGCCATGAGGCTCTTCTTCCACCTGCTTGCCGCCTGCGCTGTCGGTCTGGCTGCGGTGACACACGCGGCCGAGCCGCTGCCACCGCCGCCGGGGCTGCCCGTTCTGGACATCCCCGAGGCGGCCTCGGGCCCGATTCCGCCGGCGGCTCCGGGAGCGCCCGCCCTCACGCCGCCGGCCGAGGCCCGCCTGCCGGGCAACCTCGCGATCGACGACCGCCCCGATCCGCTCAGCCTCGGCGAGGTGCTGGAGAGCGTCCGCCGCCACTACCCGCTGCTCCAGGCGATCGAGCGGGAGCGAGGCGTGGCCGCCGGCCGGCTGACCGCGGCGATGGGGGCCTTCGACACCAACATCGACATGGCGGGCAACGCCCTCTCGCCGGGCACCTACGAGAACTACCGCTCCAACTTCGGCCTCTCGCAGCTGCTCCAGAACGGCGGCATCCAGGTCTTCGGCGGCTACCGAACCGGCTTTGGCAACTTCCCCACCTACAACCTTGGCCAGAAGACGGCCAATGCCGGCGAGGTTCGCGGCGGGATCACGATGCCGCTGGCCCGCGACCGCGACATCGACTCCGCCCGGGCCGGCCGCGACAAGGCCCGCCTCGACCGGGCGATTGCCGAGCCGACGATCGTTCGCAGCCGGCTCGATTACATGCTGGCCGCCGCCCGGTCTTACTGGGTCTGGCTCGGAAGCGGCGAGCGGGAACTCGCCGCCGAGCGGCTCGAGCGGCTGGCCGTGCGACGCGACGGCGAGATTGCCGCCAAGGTCGATCGCGGCGTGATGGCCAACATCGAACGGGTCGACAACCAGAAGAACATCGCCCTGCGGCGGGGCCTGCTCGTTCAGGCCGACCGGGCGGTGCAGCAGTCGACCATCGACCTCTCGCTCTTTCTGCGGGACACGTCAGGCAGGCCGCTCTTGGCCGCCCGCCGGCGGATGGAGCCGCTGCCCGAGCCGACCCCGCCGACGGCGACGATCTACGAGGAGTCGCTCTCGCGGGCCCTGGCGGCCCGGCCGGAGTTTCAGCGGCTCTCGCT
>CALGAS010000342.1 GCA_937959175.1 uncultured bacterium
ACGTCTTCAACGTGCTGCTGCAGGTGCTCGACGACGGCCGGCTGACCGACAGCCTCGGCCACACCGTCGACTTCACCAACACGATCGTCGTGATGACGAGCAATGTCGGCAGTCAGGTGATCCAGGAGGTCACCAAGGAAGGGGGCAGCGAGCAGGAGATGCGGGACGCCGTCAAGGACGCCCTCTCGGCCCGCTTCCTGCCCGAGTTCTTGAACCGGATCGACGAGACGATCATCTTCCACCCGCTTGATCAGCAGCACATCCGCCGGATCGTCGAGATCCAGGTCAAGCGGCTGGTCAAGCAGGCAGCAAAGGCGGGCATCGCGGTCGAGTGCAGCGAGGCTGCCCTCGACGAGATCGCCCGGCTGGGATACGACCCGATCTACGGTGCCCGGCCGCTGAAGCGGGCGATTCAGCAGCAGTTGCAGAACGAACTGGCTCGCGAACTGCTTGCGGGGCGATTTCCGGAGGGAAGCACCGTCCGGATCGACTTCGTCCAGGACGGCTTCGTCTTCACCCAGTGAGGATGAGCAGAGCGGTTCACCCGTCTCTGCTCAGGCCCGGTCTTCGAGGCCGAACCGCACGATCAGGTCATCGCAACCGGGCGTGAGCTTCCGGAGTTTGTCGGCCATGGACTGCTTCTCGCTGGCGGTGGCCTTCTTCAGTTTGGACTGAAACTTCGCCAGCTTCTGACGGCGGTGCCGCCGCCGCTTGATTTCTTTCATCCGGTTGCTGATGCCACCCATAAAGTCGTTGGTCCTGAGGCGCTTCGGGAAAGACTGAAGCCTAGAAAAAGGGGGCTCCGGAGTCAAAGGGGCCCCGCGGTTCGTGTAAACTGAGGTGGTGAACGGCTGCTCCGGCGGCCGCTCCGGACGGGTGGCAGAGCGGTTGAATGCACCGGTCTTGAAAACCGGCAGTCGTGAAAGCGGCTCGTGGGTTCGAATCCCACCCCGTCCGCCTTGGCATTTCGTACGTTTCGGCGCGCTGCGGCAGTCCGATGCGGCCTCACGAAAGATTGCTTTGTCGAGTTCGGCGTCCGCCTCCTTGAAGGGCGGCAGGTCGGTCGAAGCCCGATGGCTCGCGGAGAGCCTTTGACGGCGGAATCCCATGCCCAAGACCATTCCCCGAACGGGCAAGCGGCTCAGGCCCAGGCCAGCAGTCAAAGGGAGGCGAAGGGTTGGCCGTCGCCGCATGCGTTGGAAAGCGCTTCGGCCCCAGCAGAAACTGCGATTTTGCTCGGGCTATCCGGGATTTGTCGAATCTCGTCCCGTCCCCTTGCGTCGGAAGATTCCTGGCGAGTGAGGATTGTCGCCCCCCCTATCGGAAGCAGGAGTGTCACACGGAGGCCGGAGCGTGGTATTGTTTGGCCATTGAAAGCGTGGAGCGCCTGATGAAAGTTTCGGCTCGAACCGAGTATGCCGCGATCGCCGCTGTCGAAATCGCCCGTCAGAGCGATGACGACTCCCCGGTGCGGATGAGGTCAATCTGCGAAGTCCAGCAGATCCCGGCACGCTTTCTGGTGCAAATCCTGCTTCAGCTCAACCGAGCCGGCATCGTGAAGAGCGTCCGCGGAGCCGGCGGTGGATATCGCCTCGCCCGGAACCCCGAGGATATCACGCTCGGAGAAATCCGCGCCGCAATCGAGGGTCCCACCGGCGTGCCGGCCCCGATCGCAGCAGGCCTCTCGGGGGAGTCCCACGTGGCAGCCGCGCTCGTCTCGGTGTGGGAGAAGGCCGCGGAAGTGCAGGCGACAATCCTCGAGGATGTGACCCTAGCTGACCTCGTGCACCGCAGCCGCGGCATCAGTGAGCCGATGTACTACATCTGAGTGCGGCGGTCTGCCTGGTTTCGCCCCAGCAGTACCGCGTCGATCACCTCCTCGAGGTGACGCCAGTACTTGTCGAGATAGAAATCTCCCTCGTTCCCCGCGAGGAACCAGGGATTCATCAGCGTATGCCTGAGAATGAAGAGGTGATCGGCAAGCACCCGCCGGTCGGTTGCCACGGGCACAAAGGTCGCCGGGTCGAGGTTGAGCGCGGCCAGAATCCGGGCCGCCTCGGCAGCAGGCATCGATTCGTGGGTCAGCGAGGTGTACGACCCGATGAACTCTCGGCCCGCGAGGGCGGCCGCACCGTCGGCCTTGAGGCGGGCGAAGACCGCCCTGCCGAAGTCGTTGGCTGCCGCCACCGAGGTGTTGCCGACCGGATTGACGGCCAGGCAGATGAGATTCGTGTCGGGCTCGAAGGGCACGCAGAGGCGGACACGATCGGCCAGCCGCTCCCGGGCGGCGGCCACGGAATCAAGAAACATTTCCGAGATTCGAATGGTGAGCTTGAGAATCCGTCCCAGACCGCCGGAGTCCAGCGGGAGCGAGCGGTGGGTCACATGGACCGCCGCCGCTGCCGCCCCGGGCTTTGAGCCTTCCAAAATGTATTGCCCGAGATTCGCCAACTGCCGCCGGCGGGGTGGCTGGCCGATGGCGTCATCCCGGTCGAAGACATAGGCGGCGTCCTGGGTGAGAAAATCGACAACCTCACGGTTGCGGACAACGATCGCTCCGGCGGCGTAGGGCACGTATCCGAGCTTGTGCGGGTCGATCGTGACCGAGTCGGCCGCGGGCACGGCGGCAAAGGCCTCGTAGACCGACTGGCTGGGAAAGTAGGCCAGGCCGTCGCGGACCTCCTCCCGCGAGTGACGGGAGCCGTCGGGCCGCCGGAAGATGCTGGCCAGGTAGCCTCCCCAGGCCCCGTCGACATGAATCCCAAAGTCGAGGCCCTGCTCCCGGAAGCGGCCGCGAAGGGCGACGATCTCATGGATCGGGTCAATCGCCCCGAACTCGGTCGTGCCGAGCATCCCCACCACGCAGAGCACGGGCACCTGCTCCTCGGAAAGCCGGGCCAGCTGTTCCTCCAGCGCCGAGACGACCATCCGCATCCGATGGTCGACGGGAATCCTCAGCAGGTTGGCGGTGCCCAGCCCGAGCACCTTCATTCCCTTCGCCCAGGAGTAGTGGGCCGAGGCGGGAACGACGACCTGCGGCGGCCGCAGCGGATGGTGCTGGCTGAAAAAGGCGGCAGTTCCCAGGCTCTCGATCCGCTCCCGACGAACCGCCTCAGCGAAGGCATGCCGGAGGAGGGGATCGGCCTGGGTCGTCACCCAGGCCAGCGCGTCCCGCCTGAGGCTGATCATCTCGTCGACCGGGAGATTCACAAGCTCCCAGACGGAATAGTTTGAGAGCGGCCGCGACTCACCGCCAATCAGCGGGTCGAGCTGCGTGAGGGCGGCGGCCGACTGCATGGCAACGCCGAAGAACTTCACCGATCGGAGATTCCAAAGAGCCTCGTAGTTGGCGACGGTGCCACCGCTGGTGAGATGCCCCCAGCCGCACGGCTCTTGCCCGTCGACAACGCTGAAGCCGAGCATCCTGGCGAGATCGTCTCCGACCTCGAGTTCGAGTTGCGTCGTGACCGGCGCTCCCTCCTCCGACACGTTGTTGGGGTTGTAGAGCGTCGTGAGCAGCTTCGCCACGATCCCAGGCAGCAGCAGGT
>CALGAS010000343.1 GCA_937959175.1 uncultured bacterium
TCCATAGAAGCCCCCCGGCGCGAGCCGGGGGGACGGCGGGCCGTTGGGCCTTCCCAGCCCCCGGAAGCCCGCAAAACCTTTCACCATCAACCCGCCCAAACCGCATTGACCAGCCAAAGACCCTCCGGGCTTGCACCCAACCTCACTCAGGTTCAGGGTGAGACCGTCCGCCCCGCAGGTGTCATCCGGCAACCAGCCGGCCATCCCGTACGATCCGGCCCTGGCGAAGCTCGATCACCCGGTTGCACTCCCGCGAGATCAGGTCGGCCGAGTGCGAGGCGAGGACCAGAATCCCGCTCCGGTCGACCACCTCCCGGAGCCGCGCCTCGGCCTGCTCCTTGAACTCGACGTCGCCGACCGAGAGCCACTCGTCCATCAGGAGGATGTCGCAGCGGATGCTCGTGGCGATCGAGAAGGCCAGTCGCATCATCATCCCGGACGAGTAGGTTCGCACCGGCATTGAGAGGTAGTCGCCGAGGCCGCTGAACTCCGCAATCTCGGGAGTCAGCCGGGCCATCTCGGCCTGGGAAATCCCCTTGAGCACGCCCCGCAGGGCGATGTTCTCCCAGCCGGTCGCCTCGGGCTCCATCCCCTGAACCGGCTCGACGAGGCTCGAGATTCGCCCGACTGCCTCACGTGTTCCCCCCTGGGGCGGGAACACGCCCTTGAGCGTCCGCAGCAGCGTCGTCTTGCCGGAGCCGTTGTGGCCCATGATCCCCACGCGATCCCCCTCGCGGATATCGAGGCTGATGTCTTGGAGGGCCTGGATCACCGTCACGCCCGCGTCCTGGCCGATCCGGCCGCCGGTGACGCTCGACGAGAGCACATGCTTCAGCGACGTGCCGTAGGCCCCGAAGATCGGGAAGGCGACGCTCACGTCGGTCAGGGTGATGTGGGGCATAGGTAGGTGTGCCAGACAATCAGAGCCAGTAGACGACCTGGCTGCGTTTACGGGCGTAGAGGATCGCGGCCACGGCGACATTGAGCACGGTCCAGCCGAGAATGCTCGCCCAGACCGCCGGGGGCGGCGTTCGGTCGAGCAGCGGGCCGCGGACGACGTCGAGCAGTTGGGCGAAAGGGTTCAGCAGCAGAAGCCGGGCCTTGGGAGGAAGCTTGTCGGGCAGCCAGAAGACCGGCGTGACGAACATCAGGAACTGCATCAGGCTGGAGACAATCGGCGGGACGTCGCGGAAGCGGGCGCAGACGATCCCGAGCGTGAAGGTCGCCGCCAGCAGGTTGGCAAGCACGATCAGAAAGCCGGCAAAGAACAAGAGATTGGCCGGGGCCGGGCTGATCCCTGCCCAGATGGCGATCGGCACCACCAGCACGATATGGTGGGCGAACTGGATCAGGTTGCGGGCCCAGACCCGCCAGCCGAAGACCGCCAGCGGGTTGTCGCCCTGCTTGATGTGATTGGCCGCGCCGCTGAAGGCGGTGCAGCCATCGTTGATCGTGCCGGCAAAATATTGCCAGAAGATGATTCCCAGGGCGAGATGCGGAAAGAACTCGCTCTTGGAGACGCCGAAGAGTTCGGTGTAGAGCGGGCCGATCCCCAGCAGCATCAGGCCCATGCTGATCGTCAGCCAGAGCGGGCCGAGCATCGAGCGGCGATACCGCAGCACGATGTCGTAGCGGGCCAGCGTCCACCAGGCCCGGGCGTTTCGGGTGCCCCGCCACCAGTCGCGGCAGGCAGCCGCCGTACTCGAGAAAGATTGCTGCATGAGGGATCGGCCGGATGATGAGCCGGCCGGCACGCCCCGCACGCCTGAGCCCCGGGCAGGAGATGCCTCCGGAAGAAAGACACTAGGCAGGCGTGCAGGAGGCGTCAAGCGACCCGCCCGCCGGGCTGGGTATAGTACGTGGAGCGTGCTTCGGGAGGCATGGCCGGGATCGTCACCAGCATCATGACCGGCAGGATCCACCAGGGATGCCGACGCCAGCTGCGACGGTCACCGTCGTCATCGTCAACTTCAACGGCGGCGACCATGTGCTACGGTGCCTGCGGTGCCTGGCCAGCCAGACCTGGCTGCCCCAGCGGATCATCGTCATCGACAACGCCTCGAGCGACAGGTCACTCGCGGCTTGCCGGCAGCTGATCGGAACCGACGAGCGGCTTGCCACGCGGACGAGCATCGAGGAGTCAGCCGCAAACCTCGGCTTTGCCGCCGCCGCCAATCGAGGGATCGCCCTGGCCGACACCGACCTGGTGGCCCTCCTCAATCCCGACGCCTTTCCAGAGCCCCACTGGCTCGAGGCGCTCCTGGCGGCGGCGGTCGCCCATTCTGACGTGGCCGCCTTCGGCTCCCGGCAGATGCTCGCCGAACACGAAGGCGTCCTCGACGGGATCGGTGACCGCTGGCACCTCAGCGGCCTGGCCTGGCGGGAAGGGCATGGCCGCCCGCTCGAGCCTGCCGACCTCAAACCGAGGGAAATCTTTTCGCCCTGTGCCGCGGCGGCCCTCTATCGCCGCGCCGCAGTCCTCGAAGTCGGCAAGTTCGACGAGGACTACTTCTGCTACGGCGAAGACGTCGACCTCGGCTTCCGGCTCCGGCTGGCCGGCCATCGGGCCCGCTCGGTGCCCGCCGCGATCGTCGCCCATGTCGGGGGAGCGAGCGGCAGCAGCGAGGCGGCCACCTTCCTCGGCCACCGAAATCTGCTCTGGACCGTCATCAAGGATACGCCCGGTCCTCTCCTGCCGGTCGCTTTGATCGGCCACCTGGCCCAATCTATCCTGACAGGAGTGTTTCTCGGCTGGCGGGGCCGGGGAGGTGCGTTCGCCAGTGGCAAGATGGCCGCCCTGGCGGGATGGAAACGCTGCTGGCAGAAGCGGCGGGTCGTGCAGGCAGGCCGCAAGGTTTCGACATGGCAGATCTGGCGGATGATCGACATCGCTCCCTGGCGGCGGGGGCGGTGACGGATCGTGAGCCGCCGGACTCACTGACCGACCCGCTGGGTGAGCCGGTCAGCGTGGTGATCGTCAACCACAACGCCGGCACGTTGCTGGCCGACTGCCTGGCCGCGGCCCTCGGGCAGGCTCGGCAGGTGATCCTCGTCGACAACGCCTCGGAGCCGGGGCCCTTCGAGGCGGCGGTGGCCCCGTTTACGGGCGACAGCCGGCTGACCATCGTCCGCTCGGCAGAGAACGCCGGCTTCGCGGCAGGCTGCAATCGGGGAGCGGCCCTGGCCGAGGAGCCGATGCTCTTGTTTCTCAATCCCGACTGCATTCTGGGAGCCGGCTCCCTGGGGCGATTGCGACAGGCGGTAGCGACCACGGCGCAGGTTGGCATGGCGGGCGGACTGCTGACCGATCTCGACGGCAACGAACAGGGTGGTGCCCGGCGGAGCGTGCCGACCCCGTGGCGGTCGTTCGTGCGGGGCTTTGGTCTGGGCCGGCTGGCCTGGCTGGCCCCGGGTCTGTTTTCCGACTTCTACCTCCATCGTCAGCCGCTGCCGGCCGAGCCGGTCGATGTTGAGGCGGTCTCCGGGGCGCTGACCCTGGTGGCCCGTGAAGCGTTCGCCGACGCCGGGCCGTGGGATGAGGGCTTTTTCCTCCACTGCGAAGATCTCGATCTCTGCATGCGGTTTCGGAAAGCCGGGTGGCGAGTGCTGTTTGTTCCCGATGCCACGGCGGTGCATCATCGAGGGATGTGCAGCCGCGCCCGGCCGCTGGCCGTCGAGTGGCACAAGCACCGGGGAATGATCCGCTTCTACCGGAAGCATTTCCGGGAGGCGTATCCCTATGGCCTGTTCGGGCTGGTGATCGCCGGCGTCTGGCTGCGGTTCTCCGCCGTGGCGGCCGTGCAGAGACTCCGCGGGTTGACGCGACGGCCGGAGCACGCCGCTCAGCCGGCCGCCCGGACGCTTTCGCAGGGAGCCGCTCGGATGGCCGCCTCGCCCACCCTGCCTTCGTGAGGATTCGTGGTGGCCGACGCCTCCCAGACGACGACCGAGCGGGCCGCCTTCACGATCGGCGTGCTCGGCGGCACGAGCATCGTCGGCGGGCCGCTTCTCTCGCTGGCCGTTCGCAATGGCCTGGAGGTGCTGGCCGTTTCCCGGTCGACCGCCGACCGTCCGGCCGCCCCGGGTGTCCGCTGGTGCCAACCCCAAAGCCCGCTCCCGCCGGGAACGCGCCGGATCACGGCCTGGATCAGTCTCTGTCCGATCTGGGTTGTCCCCAGCCTGATCGATTGGCTCGAGCGGATGGGTATCGAAACGCTGGTGGCCGTCTCGTCGATGAGCATCGAGACCAAGCGTGACTCACCCGTCGCCGCCGAGCGAAACCTCGCCGGGCAGCTGGCGGCTGCCGAAGATGCCCTGACCGAGTGGGCGGAGCATCGAGGGCGTCGGCTGGTGATTCTCAGGCCCACGATGATCTACGACGGCGTCCACGACGGAAACATCGTGGCGATCGCGGCCTTCGTCCGTCGGCTGGGATGGTTTCCGCTCTGCGGTCGTGCGGAGGGGCTGCGGCAGCCGGTGCATGCCGGCGACGTCGCCACCGCCTGCCTCGCAGCGGCCCGCCATCCTGCCCCGGCCCGGCTCTACACGCTCTCCGGAGGCGAGCCGCTGAGCTTTCGTGAACTCGTCGCGCGGACCTGCCGGGCCGGAGGCCTGCCGATCAGGACCGTGTCGCTCCCGGCCTGGGCCTGGAACCTGGCGGCCCGTGTCGGCAGCCAGCTAGGGGTCGCGGCGGGGCTGACTGTCGGAGCGGGCATGCGGATGAATCAGGATCTCTCCTGCGATCATGCCCGGGCGACGAAGGATCTCGGATTCCAGCCCCGGGCCTTCGTTCCCGGCGGAGGTACACTCGGGCAGACGGCTGCCTTCGAGGCGGCACGTTGTCTTGCGGGGCCGAACGAGTGATGACGACGCGTCCAGACCGGGCGGCCGCACCGGCGGCCTTCGATCCCGGCCAGGCTGCCGTGACGACCCTGCTGGCGACCACGCTCATCGGTCTTCATCTCGTCGTCGATCCGAGTGTCTACGACGTCTCGCAGCTTCCCCGGCTCTGGGCTCTGATGGCAGCGCTCTTGGTCGCCGTGCCGGCGGTGCTCTGGCTGCCGTCGCTCGCCCGCCGGCTCGATGCCCGTCCGCTCGCCGACCCGCTGGTGATCGCGGCAGCGGCATACCTTGCCAGCGATGTCCTTTCGCTCGCCTGGTCGGTCAATATCTCCGCAGGGTTTACCGATGTCTTCCGAACCCTGGGCAGCGTGCTGGTGCTCTGCCTCTGCCTGCTGCTCTTTCCCCTCGCCAGAGACTGGCAAGCCCGGCTCCTCCAGACGGCGGTCATCGCCACGCTGGTCGCCGTCGGCTTCGGCGGCTGGGAAACCCTCCCCTTGCTCGGCGAGGGCCCGCCGAGCCGGCGGGCCCTCGAAATGGCCTTCCTCGACGGGATGATGTCCAACGTCAATCTCTATGCCGGCTTCCTGCTCCTGCTTCTGCCCTGGTGCATCCTCGCCGCGGTGCAGCTCCCCGGAGGCTGGCGGCCGGCGGGGGCGGCCACCGCCACGGCGGCTGTTGGCCTGATTCTCGTGATCCAATCACGGGCGGCCTGGCTGGCCCTGGTGGCCGGCGGGGTTGTGGCCGGGATCCTGATGCTCAGGCACCGCCGGCAGCTGGTCGTGCCGGCCGGCACCCAGCTGCTCGTCACCGGCGGCCTCGGGCTGACGGTCGTCGTAGCCCTCGGCCTGGCGGGGCTCGCCGTCTCGGATGGCGACGCGGGCGATGCGATTCGGAGTCTGGTCGTCAGCCGGCCCCACCAGGAAGGCGGGCCCAGCGACGGCGGCCGGATCCAGGTCTGGGCGATCGCCACCGAGATGATCGCCGACCATCCGCTGACCGGCGTCGGTGCCGGCAACTTCACGGTCCGGATGCATGAATATTTTGGCGGCGAGCAGGGCCGCTCGTCGGCCGACTTCGCCGATCTCGCCAGCGACAACTGGATCAGCCCCCACAACGACTTCCTCTGGGTCTTTGCCGAGAAGGGACTGCCGGGAATCATCGCCTTTGTGGCGATCTTCGGCCTGGCCGCAGCGGGCCTGCATCGCGTCGTCCACGGTGATCCGTCGGTGGCCGACGCCCGGCTGGCCGTGGCGACCACCGCGGCGCTGGTGAGCTATCTCGTGCTCTCCTGCCTCGACTTTCCGCTCGACCGGGTCAGCCACCAGGTGGTCCTGGCGGTGCACCTGGCAGTTGTCGTGCTACTTGACCGATCGCTGCGGACAACGGCCGCTGCGCCGGTGCCGCTCCCGCCGGCCTGGCTGGTCGTCCCGCCGGGGGCAGCGGCGGTCATTCTCGGTCTTGTCTACGCCACGGCCGGGGTCTCCCAGGAACGGGCTGTGATGGCCGCCCGGCGGGCGGAGCACGACGGCGACTGGCCGGCAATGCGGGCGGCCGCCCGGCAGGCCGCCACACCCTGGAAGACCCTCGACCCGCTGGCGGTGCCGGTCGCCTTCCTGGAGGGCGTCGCCGAGCAGCGGCTCGGCAATCTGCCGGCAGCCACCGCCTGCTTCGAGCGGGCGGTCGTCGCCAATCCCAATCGCAGCTACATCCTTCAGAATCTCGGGGCCGCCTACGCCGAAGGCGGCCGGCTCGACGACGCGGTGACCGTCTTCGCGATCGCCGCCGACCGCTATCCCGACCGGATCGACCTGCGGCACAACCTCGCCATGGCCCTGGCCGAGGCAGGCCGGTTTGCCGAGGCGATCACCGTCATCGAGGATGTGCCCGAGCAGTATCGCACCGACGGCATGGCGGAACTGCTCGCCTGGGTCCGCGACCAGGCTGGGACTGTTGAGAGCCCGCCGGAATGATCGGCATGCTTGCCTGACCGGCCCATTCAGAGCTGGGTCGGGTTGGGAGCGTCGCCGTAGACGGCCTTGGGGTCGAAGGCCTTTTCCTGCTCGAGAAACTCAAGCGCCGTGCCGGCCTGCCGGGCGGCCCCGACCGGCACCTTCCGGTAGAAGCACGATCGATAGCCGACGTGGCAGCTCGCCCCGCCGGCCACCTCGACCCGCAGCCAGACGCAGTCCTGGTCATCATCGATCCGCATCTCGACGATCTTCTGAACCAGCCCGCTGGTGGCCCCCTTGTGCCAGAGCACCTGACGGCTGCGGCTGAAATAGTGGGCCTCGCCGGTCTCGATCGACCGGGCGAGGGCCTCGCGATTCATCACCGCCACCATCAGGACCTCGCCGCTGTGGTAGTCGGTGGTCACGCAGGGGATGAAGCCCTGGGCGTCGAACTTGGGGGCCAGATCGTTACCCTCCTCGACCTGCTCGACCGAATCCCGCCGTCCGAAGAGGGAATCGCCACTGTCTGCCGCCGCCGCGCTCACTGCCTGCCTCGTGCCTGGGCCAGGAAAACCTTCACTATACCCTCCGGTCCGGGCAGGGGGCTGCGGGCCGGCAGGGCTGGCCGTTGACCAGCGGCAGACCCCGGCCCTACCCTCCCAGGAAGACCGCTACGCATTCCTTCTCGTTCCGGAGTTTTTCGCCATGCGTCTGCCGACCGTGAGCGTTGTCATCGTGGTCCTGACAGCGGGCACCAGCCTGGCCGCCGACTGGCCGACCTTCCGCGGCCCCGGCCGCACGGCCATCGCGGCCGACACCGATCTGCTCGAGGACTGGCCCGCCGACGGCCCGCCGCTCGTCTGGGAGACGCGGGGTGCCGGCCGCGGCTATGCCAGCCCCGCGATCGCCGGCGAGCGGATCTTCACCCTCGGCGACAACCTCTCGACCGCCCCCGACGCCGACGAATACCTCTCCTGCTTCGACCGCCGGACGGGCCGGCAGCTCTGGAAGACCAAGACCGGCCAGCCCTGGACCAGCGGCCAGGAATCATGGCAGAGTTCACGCAGCACGCCGACGGTGGACGGGCCGCTGGTCTACGTGCTCACGCCCTACGGCCAGCTGGTGGCCTGTCTGGCCAGCAACGGCCGGGAGATCTTTCGCGTCGATCTCAAGGGGCAGTTCGGCGGCACGAAGGGCGACTCCTGGGGCTACAGTGAGAGCGTCACGATCGACGGCAATCGGCTGGTCTGCGTGCCGGGCGGTCCGCAGGCGACCATGGTGGCCCTCGACAAGAAGACGGGTCGGCTGATCTGGGCCTGCCCAGTGCCGGGAGACCCCGGTGCCGGTCATGCGTCGATCGTGATCACCGAGGTCGGGGGTCGGCGGGTCTACGTGACGACCACGGCCGGCGGGGCGATCGGCGTCGACGCCAAGACCGGCAGGCTGCTCTGGACCTATCCGATCGAGAGGACCACGGCCGTCATCCCCACGCCGATCATCCGGGACGACCTCGTCTTCATCGCCGCCGGCTACAAGCGGGGCGGTGCGCTGCTGCGGCAGGTGCCGGGCCCGCGGGGCACGGTGACGATTGAAGAGGTCTATCCGCTCAATCCCGATCTGGCCAACAAGCACGGTGGGATCGTGCTCGTCGGCGATCACCTCTACGGCGACTCCGACGACAAGGGCATCCCCTTCTGCGCCGAGTTGATGACCGGCACCCTCGCCTGGAAGAGCCGCGGCAGCGGCCGCAACTCCGCCTGCCTGGCGGCCGCCGATGGCCATCTCTACGTCAAGTTTGCCGATGGCACGCTGGCGCTCGTCAAGGCCGACCCGGCCGGCTACGAGGAGGTCAGCAGCTTCCGGGTGCCGGGCAGCGGCGACCGGCCGAGCTGGGCCCATCCGGTGATCCTCGATGGGCTCCTCTATCTCCGCGAAGGCGATGCGATCCTCTGCTACGACATCCGGGCGAGATAAGGATCGCGGGCAGGTTACAAACCTGCCCCCACGGCCAGGGCCCAGAGCTTCGGGCCCAGCACGACAAGGCCGATCGTGACGGCCGTCAGGACGGCGACGAGCACACCGCCGCTGGCCAGATCGAGGGCATCGCGGATGCCGTCATCGGGATAGGTGCCGACCGCCTTGGCCAAGGCCTCGAGCGACGTGTTGAAGACCTCGGCCATCACCACGAGCCCGATGGCCAGGACCACCAGGCCCCACTCGGCCAGCGAGAGGCCCAGCCAGAACCCTGCCGCCACCGCCGCGGCCGCCACCGGCAGGTGGGCGGCGAAGCTTGACTGCGTGGTGATCGACAGAAAGAGGCCCCGGAACGCGTCGGCGAACTTCCCGAGCCAGGTGCGGGGGGGCGGCGTCACGGGGTTTCCACTCGCGGCCGAGCCTAGCCCACCTTCACGTAGGGATCGCCCTTCTTCCAGTTGCAGGGGCAGAGCTCGTCGCTCTGCAGCGCGTCGAGGACGCGAATCACCTCGGCGACGTTGCGGCCGACCCGCCCCTGGTTGACATCGACCCACTGGATCACGCCGTGGGGATCGACGATGAAGGTCGCCCGCAGGCAGTAGCCCTCGGTCGCCTCCTGAATCCCGAGGGCCGGAGCGAGTTTCTGGGCCGCGATCAGCGGATAGCCGAGCTTCTCGAGGTCGGCGTGCGACCGCCGCCACATCATGTGGGAATACTCGTTGTCGGTGCTGCCCCCCACGACGCTCGTGTCGCGGTCGCTGAACTCGCCGAGCTGCTTGTTGAACTCAGCCAGCTCCGTCGGGCAGACAAAGGTGAAGTCTTTGGGATAGAAGAAGTAGACCACCCACTTGCCCGCGTAGTCGGCGTTGGTGAGGAGCTTGATGTCGTCCTTGCCGGTGCCGACGCACGCCTGGCAGGAAAACTCGGGGAACGAATCGCCGACGGTGAGCATGCGGGAGCCTCCAGGGAGCGGGAAATCCATTGGGGCAGAGTCTACGGACGCGACGGGAGCCCTTCAACACGACCGGCAAATCCGTTGGCCGCAACGCCAGGCCCGATGCGTCGGGCATACTGCTGACGATGGCTTCACCTCGACCTGCCGCCGCCGCCAGCGAACCGCTGGTTCACTTCGACCAGACCACCGGCCGGGCCGTGCTGATCGCCCCGCGGCGGCAGACGCGGCCCCACGACGCCGATCTGGTTCGCGAACTTGGAGAGGATCCTTCCGCCTGGTGCCCGTTCTGCAGCGGGAATGAAGCCCGCACGCCGCCTGCGGTCCTCGAAGCTCGGTCCGAGCTGGCCGCCGGCTGGCAGGCGAGGATCGTGCCCAATCGCTATCCCTTCGTCGAAGCCTGCCCGACCGCAGCGGGCTGCGGCACAGCCGCTGAGCGGCCCGCCCATGGGATCCACGAGGTGCTCGTCGAATCGCCCCGCCACGACACGTCAGTGGCCGCGATTGAGCCGGGTGGCTGGCGGGTGGCCTGGCAGCTTGCCCAACGGCGGCTCGCGATGCTGGCCGAGCGGGATGATCTGGCCTGGGGCACTGTCTTCAAGAACTCGGGGCCGTTGGCGGGTGCCTCGCTCGAGCATGTCCACAGCCAGCTGGTGGCGATCGACTTCATACCACCGGCAATCGGCCACGAGTTTGCCGCGGCTGCCAGGCGGACCGATCTCTTCGCCGATCTGCTGGCCGAGGCCGACAGAGCCCGCCGCGTCGTGACGCGATCCGAGGGCATGGTAGCGATGGTCCCCCCGGCTCCCCGGCAGCCCTGCGAGATCTGGATTCTGCCGGAGCGGCAGGAGGCCTTCTTTCATGCCGCCGGACCCGAGCGGGCCAGCGGGATCGCCGACCTGACCCGCGACCTCGTCGGCCGGCTGGCCCGCGTGCTCCCCGGGGCCGACTCCAACTGGTGGCTCCACGAGGCAGCCTGGGGGGATCACCCGGCGGCCGCCGCCACCGATCGCTGGCACTGGCATCTGGAAATCCTCCCGCGGGCCACCCCGCTGGCCGGTTTTGAACTGGGCACCGGCTGCCACATCTCGGCCGTGCCACCCAATGAAGCCGCAGCCCGGCTGCGGGACGCCTGAGGGGGCCGTT